>DNZB01000162.1:14871-15935 GCA_003506635.1 Parvularcula sp. | reverse complement strand
CGGAACACGCAGGAAGTGTCGCTCAACAAGATCGAGGAGATCACTTTGCACCAGTCCGTCTGGGGCCGCGTCTTCGGATACGGGAGACTGATCCTGCGCGGCACCGGCGTCGGCAAGATCGAACTGCCGAACGTCGATAACCCGATCGAGATCCGCCGGGTTATCGAAATGGCCAAGGCTGACCTCCGCAAGGAAACGAGCGAGGACAATCGCGGCGACGACGATTAGGTCCTTGCCCTCCCCCGTCGATCTTCGCGCCTTCATCCCCGCCGCCGCGGACGGCCCGTTCGCCGCATTGCTCGATCTTGCGCCATGGGACATCACACAGCGCGCCAGGGCGATCGTCACCAAGGCGATCATGGGGCTTTCCGGCTACGACATCGAGGACGGGATCGCGATCCATCGCAGGGCGACCGTCGAAAAAGGCGCCGTCGTCAAAGGACCGGCCATCATAGGCCGGGGCTGCTTCGTCGCGGCGACCGCTTATCTCCGCGACGGCGTTTTCCTCGACGAGGATTGCGCCGTGGGGCCTGCCTGCGAGCTAAAATCCGCCTTCTTGCTGAAGGGCGCGAAGGTCGCGCATCTCTCCTTTGCCGGCGATTCCATCATCGGCGCCGACGCAAACATCGAGGCCGGCGCAATCATCGCCAATTACCGCAATGAGCGCGTGGACAAGCGCATCCGCATCAGGACAAGCGAAAAAATCATCGATTCCGGCGTCGAAAAATTCGGCGCGCTCATTGGCGATAAGGCGCGTATCGGCGCAGGCGCCGTCATCGCGCCGGGGGCGCTCATTCGCCCCGGCGCGGTGATCGAACGCCTGTCGCTAGTCGATCAGTCGGATTGACGCCCGATCTATTCCGACCGGTGCGCCAACGCCTCGATGGTGATCGTGACGTCATCGCCGACCATGCCGAGCGCCGTCGTCATGCCGAAATCGGACCGCTTCAGCCTGGCCGTCGCTGAGAACCCGGCCGCCTCTTTCCGGGTCGCCGGATCCAATCCGCGCTTGTTCAACTTAACGGTCAGCGTCACCGGCGCCTTGGCGCCGTGCAACGACAAGA
>DNZB01000162.1:0-14545 GCA_003506635.1 Parvularcula sp. | reverse complement strand
GGCGAATTTGTCGACATTGAACCACAACGGCCCTTTCACATGATCGTCGCGCGTCGCGTCGCCCGACGTTAGGCCCGCAAGATTCACCTTCACCTGGACCGCGCTTTTTTCCGGCGCCTCGTCATCGAGCGCGACGACGCCGTCAATGATTGGAACCTGCCCCAGCACCTTGTTAAAGCCGAACCGATCGACTGAAAACTGGACGACGCTGTGCGTCGGGTCGATCGTAAAATCCTCCGCTGCGCTCGCCGATGCGCTGAAAATCGCCGCAACGCTGAACGCCGTCATGAAGGTCCGCATATTACCTCGCTGCTCGCCATACGCCCCTGACGAAAACGAGAGTGACGGCGAATGAGGCGCGCCGTCAATGCTTGCGGAAGAACAGCTTGCGCAGGCCTGCGTGATCGAAGGGCTTCCAGTCGCCCTCGCTTTGAGCCAGCCGGTCGGCGATCAGGTAAACAACCAGCGGATTGACGCCGAGACCGAAATGGCTCGCCGGCGCTTCAATATTTTCAATTTGCGGATTTTCGTCCCCTTGCGCCTGTAGGGAGCCGCGCCACGCGACGACCCCGTCCGATCTGGAGAAAATCGAGGTTGTCGGAACCGGCGGCGCCTCGCCAAGACGGCTTAGCTGCTCGGCGCGCGCCGCCGCCGGCGGGCCATTGATAACGTCATAGAGCCGCCGTGCGTTCGAATAATCGCGGTGCCGCGTGATCGGGCTGCCGAGCGAGATGACAAAGCGCACCTTTTCCGGCGCGCGTTTGGCGAGCTCCCGCGCGAATACGCCCCCAAGGCTCCAGCCGATGATCGATAATTTCTGTCCGTGTTGATCGTAAATTCGGTTGACGAGCGCCAGCATTTCCGCCTCGCGCGCGTCGTTGAATTTGAGATTTCGCCCGAGACCCCAGCCATAGGTCTTGTAGCCGAGGTCCTTCAGCACCCCGCGCAAGGGGCGGGTCGAAAAGTCGCTCGCGACGAACCCGGGCAATACGAGAACCGGATGGCCGTCGCCCTTCGGAAGGCTGCGCATCGCGAGCCGCAGCGACAAGAAGGAGCCGAATTCGAATGCGGCGCGCCCTTCCATGAGCGTCCAGAAGATCGACGGCGGCTTCGGGCGTTCTTCACCCTGCCGGTCCTTTGTGACGGCCGCCATCAGTTGCTCCATCACATGGTCGCGTGAGTTCCGCCGACGCCGCCATTGCGGGCGACAGCATTTCGCACACGCGGCTTCGTCGCCGGTCGCGTCGGCGCAGCCGCGCGCCCAAGCGCGACGAGATGCGCGTCGAAACTTTCCTGCAGGCATTCGGCGTAGCGCGCCGGGTCCGGCATCGCGTCGCGGCAGGCCGTCGCGGTCACCGTGATCTTGTCAGTGTAACTCTGCACCACATGGCCGAGGCCGACGCCGTCGAGCAGGCAGAGATTTCCGTAAATGTTCACCAGTCGCGCGCCGGTCGAAAAGATCGGCGAAGGCGGACCCGGCACGTTCGTCACGACCGTGTTGAACATCGGGCGGATTCGGTTCGCGAGTCCGAATTGGCTATAAAGCCGCGCGCCAAGGCCCATATAAAGCGCCGGCGACAGTTTTGACATCTCCGCCATCTGGCGCGCGCCGAGCGCATTCGTCATCGCTTTCGACTTCTGCGTCTCTTCGCGAACGTAGGCGAGGCGTTCCGCTGCTCCATCCATATGAGTGCCGAGCGGCGCGCGCATCGCGCTGACCTGATTCCCCATCATGTTCTTTTCGTTTTCCGCCCGCACCGAAATCGGCGCCATGGCGGCGAGCGTCTCCTCGGGGAGTTCGCCCTTTTCATTGAGATAGGCGCGCATCGCGCCCCCGACGATCGACAGCATCACGTCGTTGACAGTCGCGCCGTCGGCGAGCGCGCGCATATCCTTGACGTCAGCAAGCGCGAAGGATTTGCCGTCGACGACGCGGTGCGCAGAGACCTTGCCGTTAAAGCGCGTACGCGGCGTCTTGAGCGTCGATGCGAGGTCGAAATCTCCCTTGATCGCGCCCTTGACGACGTGCACCGCGCCCGGAAGCGACTGCACCGCCACCTGCGCTTGCCGCAACGGATTCGTGAATCCCCGCACATAGCCGCGCGCGAACATGCCGAGCTGGCTCGGCATGCGCTCCGGCTTCCAGGGATCGGGCTGCCGGATCGGATCGACTTCCGGCGTCGCGGTGTGGAGCGCCTTCATCAGGTCGACGCCTGACACGCCGTCGATCGCCGCGTGATGGACCTTTGACAGGATCGCATAGCTGCCCTTCGGCGCGCCATCGACATTGTCGAGGCCCTCGACGACGAGCAGCTCCCAGGGCGGGCGCGTCAGATCGAGAGGCCGCGCAAAGGTGCGCGCGGTCAGGATACAAAGCTGGCGCCAGTCGCCCGGTTTGGGCAGCGCCGCGTGGCGGACGTGGTATTCAAGGTCGAAATTCGGATCTTCGATCCAGTAGGGATAATCGATGTTGAACGGCACCTTGACCATTCGCTGACGGAGCGATTTGGCGAGATATAATCGGCCGCGAATGAACGAGAGAATGTCCTTGAACCGGACAAATCCGCCCGGCGCCGTCGATGGGTCGTAAATCGCAATCGACCCGATATGGATCGGCGCATTCGGCTGTTCGAACGCGACAAAGGCCGCGTCGAGCCCTTGCATCTGCTTCATGGATCGCCTCTCCCGGCGGCCGCGCCCTCTCGCTGCGGGAGCGCCTTGGGTCAAAGGCTATCAACAGCGATTAGAAGAGTCACCCAAAAGGCCGGCTCAGGCGGACGGAACGACCATTACGTCAATTTTCGCCCGCCTGAGCGCCGTTTCGGAGACGCTGCCAAGGGGCTGACGGTGTTCGGCGCCCTTTCGCCTCGCCCCCAGGACCAACAGATCCGCGCCGAGCTCCACCGCCGTCCCGACGACGAAATCCGCAGCGTTGAACAGCAAAGGCTTTACAAGAATCCTTGTGCCGGCAAGGCCGGCCGCGGCAAGGATCCCTTCCGCTTCGGCGCGCAGCGCGGCTTCGTCTTCGGCGAAGGCCCTGGATATCGCTTCAAGGCTCGCCGCCTGAGTTTTCAGGCGCCGCATCGCTTCGGTCTCGACGCCGAATGCGGCGGTCACTTTGTCGGCGCTCGCAATCCCGAGTTCAAGCGCCGTCGCCAGCGGCTGAACATCAGGAGCAAAGAGATCAATCGCCGCCAAAGGCGCCTGATACTGATGCGCGGAGCCGCTGCGAATGACGAGCACCGGATGCCTCGCCGTCCGCAAGATGCGATCGGCGGTCGTGCCGACGAAGGCGTTACGCTCAGGACTCGTCCGATGCGCGCCAAGTACGATAAGGTCGGCGCCGACGCCGCGCGCGATATTGTGCAACTCTACATGCGCCTCTCCGCGAGCGGTCGTCAGTCGGCAGGCGACGCCGGCGGCGCGGCCGCGCTCGACCAGCCCCGCGCTACGGACGCGCGCTTCATCCGCGGCAGCCTCGGCGATGCGGGCCGGCAGATCGCCGTCGATGACATGCGCCGCCGCAAGCTCCGCGCCAGCCCGAGCCGCCAGCAGCAACGCCTGGTCTTCAGCGCGAGACGATCGTTCTGAAAAATCAACGCCCACAAGAAATCGGCGCAAGGGGTCCTCCGCTGTCAGCCGGAGTTCAGACTAATTGCGTGAGATATCCGTCGATTGATCAGGATCAAACGCGATGCAAGCCGGACCGACCGGGCGCCCGAGGGCGTGCCCGCAGCGCAGATTAGCTATCGGCTGTCGCGCGGCTCACAAACATGCGTCCCTACCCGCAAGCCGCCTGGCGGCGGAAAACCTCCGACATGATCCGTTCAAGTCCGGCGCGGTCGCGCTCGTCGAACTGGTTCTTGCGGTCGCTATCGACGTCGAAAACGCCGATCAGCCGCCCTGCCTGATCGAATACCGGAACGACGATTTCGGACTCGGAGCGGCTGTCACAGGCGATATGCCCGGGAAATTCGTGAACATCGGGCACGATGACAGTTTCGCGCCGCGCGGCGCAAGCGCCGCAGACGCCCCTTGAAAATGGTATGCGCAGGCATCCTAGCGTTCCCTGGTAAGGCCCGATGACGAGCTCGTCCTTCTTGTCCGGATCGACGAGATAAAACCCCGTCCAGAAGAAATGATCGAACGCGTGGTGCAGGATGTTTGAGACTGTCGCCATGCGGGCGATCAGGTTCGGCTCGCCTTCCAAGGTCGCAGCGATTTCCTTCGCGACTTCGGCGTATCGGTCCGCTTTAGTCATCACCCTTCTCCGACCGAAAACTCCAGCGCCGGCAGCGGACCGACGGTCACTTCAACGCGGTCGCCAGGGACGAGCGGGCCGACGCCCTCGGGAGTTCCGGTGAAAATCAGGTCTCCGGCTTTCAGTTCGAAGAGATTAGAAAGCGCCATGACGATCTCCGGAACGGACCAGATGAAATTGAGAGCTGAGTCCTGCCTGACGGCGCCGTTCACCGCGAGCCGCACCCGCGCCGCGTCGAACAAATGCGGCGGAAAATCCTCGATACGCGCGATCGCGCCGACCGCCGCTGAGTTGTCGAAGCCTTTCGCTGCGTCCCATGGAGCACCGGCTTTCTTCGCCGCCGCCTGCAGGTCGCGGCGCGTGAGGTCGCAGCCCGCCGCCTGGCCGAAAATGAGGGCGCCCGCTTCCTCGCGCGAAAGCAAATTCCGGCCGCCGCGCCCGAGCGCGATGACGAGTTCGCCCTCGTAATGCAGGTTGGAGGTCGCCGGCGGATAGGGAACGACGGAACCGGTCTCGACGACAGCGTCGGCAGGCTTTGTAAAGAACACCGGCGGATCGGATTTCGGGTCGCCCCCCATCTCCTTCACATGCTCGGCGTAATTCCTCCCGATACAGAAGATACGCCGCACCGGAAATCGCCCGCCGCCCAAGACCTCGACGGACGAAACCGCCGGCGGCTCGAACACATAAGTCATGGCGCGCAGCCTTCTTCCTTCACGACGCGTTTGTCCGACGGCGGATATTTTACGAGATGCGCTGCGGGGCGCCTCGGGCGCGCAACCAGTTCACCCCCGCAATTCGGACATTGGCCCCTCAAGGCGACATCGCCGCAGCCAGGGCAGAATGTGCACTCAAAGCTGCAAATGCGCGCCTCGTCTCCCGGTCCGAGGTCTCTGCCGCAGCATTCGCAGTTAGGCCTCAGGTCCAGCATGGCGCTCTCCTAATCGTCTTCCGCGACGTCGGGGTTTTCGGGCTCAAGCCGCGGGAGCGCGGCGGCCGGCGCCGCCGACCGCGCGGGCGCAGACGCCGCCGTGCGCTCCGTCGGCCAAGAGCGGACATGTATGTCCTGCTGCGGGAACGGAAATTCAATGCCGTTTTCCTTGAACGCCGTGAATATCGCATAGCGAAGTTCAGTCCGCACCTGAAGGCCCTTGCCGATGTCGCTGAGAAAACACCGCAACTCAAAATCAAGCGAGGATGCGCCAAAATCGTTCCAGGAGACGAAAGGTTCAGGATAGCGCACGATCAGGGGGTGATCGCCGGCGCATTTCAGCAAGACGTCGCGAACGCGTTCTGGATCGGCCCCGTATGCGACGCCGACTGGAATGCGTATTCGGCCCATATTGTTCTTGTGGGTCCAGTTGGTGACCGTCTGCGCTACAAGCTCGGAGTTCGGAATGATGATCGAAGAACGCTCGAACGTCTCAAGTTCCGTCGAGCGCACGCTGATTTTCTTGACGATCCCCTCGCCCGAGCTCGTCACGATCCAGTCTCCGACCTTGATCGGTCGTTCGAACAGCAGAATGAGGCCTGAGACAAAATTGTTGACGACCGACTGAAGACCGAAGCCGATGCCGACCGACAGGGCCCCGGCGATCAGCGCGAGGTTTGATAGGTCGAAGCCGGCCACGGAAAGCGCGGTCGCCGCCGCGAAGATGAGGCCTGCATAGCCGAACAGCGTGACGAGCGAATTTTGAACGCCGAGGTCCATGCGCGAATGCGCGAGCGGGCCGCGTTGCAGGCCCGCTTGCAAGAGCCGCGTCGCCCCGAGGATTGCGACAAACGCGCAGATCGCAAGCAGGATGTCGGTCAGCGAAATAACAACGCCGCCGACGCGAAAGCCGACAAATGCGCGCATAAAGAGGTCGCGCGCCGCGGCGGCGTCAAAGCCGGCGAGAATAAGTAACGCCGGCGCAGCCGCGAGGACAAGAACGGCGTCGACGCCAAGACCGATCCAGAAATTGAAATCACCTGCGGCGGAGCCGGCGCCGGACCTGCCTGATTTCAGGCGCCGGTCGGCGAACCCGATCGCCTCGCGCAGGGCCGCCCGCAGGAACCACAGCATCGCCGCGATCATCGCCATGTAGTAGATGCGCGTCGCGGCGAAGTCGGCGAGATTGACATGCCCGGCCACCGCCGACGCGCCAATGACGACTCCGAGAATACGCCCGATGAAGCGCAAGCCCGGCCAGACTGACCTATTCGCGTCCGGCGCAGACGGCTCCGACGCCTTGGCCGGCGGCAGGCACAACATGAAAAGAAGCGCGCCGACGATCATCGCGCTGATGCCGGTCGCCAGCCGGGCGGCCGACGTCGCGTCGCCGGCTGCTTGCGTGACGGAGACGAAAACAGCCTTGAGGCCGACGGTGGTGACGATCGTCAGGATGAGGCGCGAGGCTGTCCGCGCGCGCGCCGCGTCGAGGCCGGTCAGCCGCCAGTTCGGCGCAGCGGGCGAAAGGATCCCGACCGAAAAACCGTCGATGAGCAGAAAGGCGATAAGGGCGCCCCAGAGCGCGCGCGCAACCCCGATGCCGTCATCGGCGAGCAACCCGACGGCGCGCGCCGTTTCAACGACCGCAAAGCCGCCGATAACCCCGGGGATAACGCGCGTCAGCATTCGCACGCCGGCGAGGGCGACGCGCCGCGCAGGCGTCGGTTCAAGTTTTTCGAGCCGCGCCGAGAAGGCGTAGCGCGACCAGTTCCTGACCGGACCGAACATCAGGAAGGAAAATGCAAAGGCGGCCGCGATCGCCGCGGCGCCGAGCAGCGCGCCGCCCCGCCCTTCCCGCCCCTTGCGCCAGCGTTCGAAATAGCCGCGAACCTCGCCGCGGAGCGCCGCCGCTTCGGACGCGGCGCGCGACCACAGACCCGGCGAAGCAAGCGAGGCGTCGCGCCGCAAAATGCGACTCCATCGCGCCTCGAGACGTTGTTGCGACTGGGCTGCAAGAATGCGCGCGCCTTCGTCGATATTGGCGAGGACGCGCGAGCGCTGGCGCTGGAAGTAGGCGACGCGATCCGTCAAAGTCTTGCGGTCGGCGGCGAGCAGCGGCGCTTCGGCCGATTCGCCTTCCTTCGGCGCGGAACCGAGGAGCGCAAGGCTTTCCTCCGCACGTCTCAGCGCCGCTTCAACCGTCGGCAGGAGCGCGCGCGAGTCCTCAATCGCCTTGCGAATTTCGTGCGAAAAGGTTTCTGGATCATCGATCGCGCCGTCTTCCAGCTTCGTCGACAGCGTACGGAGCGACTGCGCGGCGGCGGCGATCTCCTTGTCGCGCGCGCGGTCGCGGGCGTCCTGCGCGAAAGCGAGCGCCACGGACGCCGCGAGCGCGACGATGACGGAGAGGACGCGCCTCCAGGACTTCAAAGGATTTTCTGTCCTGTCTTCGCCCAATCGGCCAGGAAAGTCTCGATCCCTTTGTCCGTCAGCGGATGATTGGCGAGCGCCTTGATGACGCCCGGCGGCGCCGTTGCGACGTCGGCGCCGGCGAGCGCTGATTCCCGCATGTGCTGCGGCGATCGGATCGAAGCCGCGAGGATGTTGGTCGCGAAGCCGTAATTGTCATAAACGGCGCGGATCTCGCGAATGAGCTCCATGCCGTCCTGCCCGATATCATCGAGGCGCCCGATAAAAGGCGAGATGTAGGTCGCCCCCGCCTTCGCTGCGATGAGCGCCTGGTTGACGGAAAAGCACAGCGTGACGTTAGTCTTGATCCCTTCTTCCGTCAGCGCCTTGCAGGCGGCGATCCCATTCAGCGTCAGGGGCAGCTTGACGACGACATTCTTTGCAATCCGCGCAAGCGAACGCCCTTCAGCGAGCATCTTTTCGGTTTCAAGCGCTGTCACCTCGGCGCTGACAGGGCCCGGCACCAGTGCGCACGCCTCGGCGATCATCTCACGGAAATCGCGCCCTGATTTGGCTACGAGGCTCGGGTTCGTCGTCACCCCGTCGACGAGGCCTGTCGGAATCAGCGCTTTGATCTCTGCGACTTCAGCGGTATCGACGAAGAATTTCATGGCGACCTTCGCTCTGCGGCAACAACGCGTTCTTTGCCGTCATTCTCCGCCAATGGCCAGTCCTGAGCCGCCATTATTGCGGCGAACTGACCCTCGTCGTTTCGCCATCGATGCTAATGCCTCCATCGCACGTGCCGCGACGCCCGGAGGGGGAGCATAGGTAGGCGACCCCCTCGCAATCCGGGCCTCCGGAATCCCGACAGCTCGCCTCGGCATACCGGCATGCTTCCCGCGCGCTTGTTGTCGACCAGCCGGTACCCCAGCCGCCATCCGAACTGGTTGCAAGCCCGGCGCATGCGCCGTCATAAAAATAGACCGCGGAACGGCACGCCTCGGCCTGCTTGCCGTCGCCGATTTTTGCCGCAAGCTTTCTGCATCCCTCTATCGCAGCGCGCTCCGCGGCGGCTCGCGTTCCATAACCGTATGAGCCGAACGCCGAAACGATCGGTCCGCTCGAGGTTGCGGCGATCGCTCCATAGCCGCCGCCGCCTTCCGCAGGTGCGCCAAAATCCATATGCGCCGAAGGCTCGACCGGCGCCGGCTGCTCCGGCTGATCGACATTCGCCCGCGTTTCAGCGGGATCAGGAGCAGTATCAGCAAGACTGGGAACGGGGACCGCATCGACGTTCAGCGCGGGCGCCCCCGGAGCTGTTCCCGGCGAGGCCTCTTCATGCGCCCGGCCGCAACCGGCGATGACCAGCAATACCGACAATAATGTGAAGTGCGCCAGCGCGGACATCCTGAACCCGCCCTAAATCATCAAGGCACTATCACAAGGAACGGCGGTCGCCGCCAGCCCGTTGAGGCGCAGCGCCAAGCCGCCGGCCGCGGCAGCGGTCAGAACAATATTTGATCTCGTCCCACACCTTCGCCCAGCGCTTGCGCCAGACCATTGGCCGGCCGCAAGCGGCGCTGGCTTTATGAGGAAGGTCGGATTTCCTGCGCATTTTCATGGCGGCGATACGCGCCGGCGCCGTTGAGTGATCGCCCACCGGGACTGCGCAGGTCAGGCCGCCGGAACAGTTGCGCAGGCCATCGGCATGCGGGCCGGGCGCACCGGACGCACGCCCTCGATCTCCAGCCGGCGCATTAGCGCCGGAAATGCGGTCGCGTCGAAGGTCGGATGAAACATGAACTGGAGAAGCGTCGGCAGGCCTTCTTCATTGTCGAACTGTGCAAGGATTCGGTTCGCGTCCGCCTGATCGCCCATCAGCTGCGCGGCCTGCCAGCGCGCCGCGACATCGCCGATAGGTTCGATCCGCTCCCTGAAGCGGGCCGCGTCTGCGATTCGCCCTTCGGCGCATGCCTGCCGCATCTCTGCGAGCAGCTTGTTTTCTTCCGCCATCGCCGAGGACCGCACATAGACGAGCGCTTTCTTCGCGTCTTCGATCGCGCCGGACCACAAAAACGCACGGTGGGCCTGGTAATTGAGCGTCGCGTTGTCGGGGTTGACCCGCAATTGCGCGCGTGCGCGGCGGGCGGCGAGTTCTGGCTTCATCGCCATCACCGAAATCGTGACAGCGCGCGACCATGGCCAGCCGCTTTCCATCGACAGCGCATGAACGCGCTCGGCGGCGCGCGCAACGGACCGGCGATCGCCGGCATAAGCGGCGAGCGTCGCCAGCTGCTCCCAGGCGTCGATGTCGCGCGGCCGGGCTTTTAGATATTGCAGCATCAGGTCATGCGCGGGCTTCAATTGAAGCCGCATGGACGCCCGCGACGAACGGTATTTCAGCGCGTCGATTTCGTTGCTCGCTGTCGCGATCGCCGCATCGACGCGATGCTCATAAGCCGTGAGCCTTTCCTCGCGGCTGAATTCGGCGCCGAAGACTTTTGAATCCATGCGCGTTTCATTGTTGAACCATGCGAGCGCGGCGCGCCAGTGCGCATTGGAAAAGGACGGGTCAATTTCTCTCGCGCGCTCAAACGCCGCCGCCGAACGGCGCGCATCCTCAATATCGCCGCCGAGGAGGTTTCGCCGGCTGAACGCAACGCCAATCAAATAGGCCTCGTAGGCGGCGGGCGAGGCCGTGCCCGCTTTCATCATCGCCGCCAGTTTCGACGGATCAAGGACGGTGTCGAGCGCGCGCGCAATATCGACGGCGATGTCTTCCTGGATGGTGATGACGTCATTCTCAGCGCGATCATAGGATTGCGTCCACAGCTGAAATCCGTCGCTGGTGCGGAATAGATGCGCGGTGACTTTCACCCGCCCTTCCGTGCGGCGGACGGCGCCCTCGAGCACGGTGGCGACGCCCAGCCGATCCCTCAGCGCCGCGGGCGTGGCCCCATCGCGCGCCGCGGTTTCCGCTGCTCGCCGCGAGGCGATGCGTAGGTCCGGCGTCCTTGCGATTGAGGTGACGATCTCCTCAGTCAACCCTTCGGTGAACCAGGCGGCGTCGGCCTCGGGGCTTAAATCTGCGAAGGGCATGACGGCGATCGACTTGGCGGGTGGGCTCGCCGGGCGCGAACCTGCTCGCGAAAAAATTACAGCGGCAAGCAGAAACGCGAGGAGAAGGACGGCGGCGAATATCGCGGGCGCCGCACGACGCCGGGCGTGCGACGGCGCCGCTGCGGAGGTTAGCCGCGCACCTCTCGCGGCGCTGGTTGCCGGAATCAGAAAGCGGTACCCTTTTCCATGCACCGTCTCGATAATGGCGGGATTGCGAGCGTCATCGCCAAGCGCCGCACGGATCTGGCGGATCGCGGTCGTCAAAACCGCTTCGGAAATCGCCCGCCCCTCCCAGACGCGCTCGAAGATTTCGTCCTTGTTGATGAGTCGCTGCGAGCCTTTCATTAGAAATTCTAATAGCTCCAGCGGCTTTCCTGACAGTGGAATCGCCACTCCGTCACGCGTCAGCCGGCGCTCGCGCATGTCGAGGCGGAAGGGACCCGCAACCAGTACGGCGCCATCGGCGAGCGCCATGGCCCCATCATTTTCGGTTGTAACTTCGGAACTCAGAAATTTCTCATAATTCAAAGGCGCCGGAATGACCGGTCGCGGTTCCCTTTAAGGCATTGAACTTCCGTGGCTAAAATTCCTTTCAAAGGCAGCAACCCTCAATTTGATGCGACGCGACAAAATTCAGTCGACTTTCAGGACCTGTCACCGCGTGATCGACGACTCCTCGCCCCGCCCGCCTGCGCGCCTTTCATACCGGAACGCGGCGGTCGGGCTATGGAGAATAGCAGATCTATGTGTTCACCCAAGAATACCATCTTTCGGTGGAAGCCGCTCGGCATCGCCATGCTTGGCGCTGCCTTCATCCTTGCCGCAACGTCCGGGGCCGAGGCCAGGCCGCGCGTCGGGGATGGCGCGAAGACTTATTCCGCGCGGCTTTCGATCGCCGACCTCGACCTGACCCGGCCAGAGGATGTCAAGACGCTTGAGCGCCGGGTCAGCAAGAGGGCGCGGCATTTCTGCCGGGTCTTCAGCAGCGTGACGGCGACGCCGTCGATGCTGCGCGAATGTGAACGACGGGTGCTTGAAGAAAATCGGTCCCGAATCGACCTCGCAGTCGCGGCGGCCGCACGGTAAGCCCCTACAGGTGCGGATCGCCGTCGGCGGGCGCGTTCCCTTGAGGGCGCGCCCGCCCTTTCCTTTTCAGGGCCATCCCTTTTACTCCCGAAGGACGCCGGCGCCGGGCCGGAAAGGCGGTTACCCCTTTTCAGCCGCGCGCTTTGGAGTATTGGCAAGAAATCGAGAGCAACAGGCTTTTTCCATGACCAATCCGATTGCGGAATCGTCAATCGTCGTCCGCTTCGCCGGAGACTCGGGCGACGGCATCCAGCTGCTCGGCAGCCAGTTCGCAGATTCAACCGCGGTCGCGGGCTCCGACTTCTCAACCTTCCCCGACTTCCCGGCGGAGATCAGGGCGCCGGTCGGTACGACCTTCGGCGTCTCGGCGTTCCAGATCAATCTCGGCTCGCGCCGCATCGCGACCGCCGGCGATGCGCCGGACGTGCTGGTCGCCTTCAATCCGGCGGCGCTCAAAGTGAACCTCCCGCTCTTGCCGAAGGGCGCGCTCATCATCCTCAACACCGACGAATTCAACGAGCGCAACTTCCAGAAGGCGCATATCAGCGCCGACCCGCGAACGACCGGCGAGCTTGCCGATTTCCGCGTCATCGAAATCCCGATCAAGACGCAGACGCTTGAAGCGGTGAAGCCTTCCGGGCTTTCAAAACGCGACGCCGAGCAGTGCAAGAATTTCTGGGGGCTTGGCTGCGTACTCTGGATGTTCGGGCGCGACCGCGCGCCGATTGAAGCCTGGATCAACCGCAAATTCGCGAGCGAGCCCGCCGTGCTCGCCGGCAATATGATGGCGCTCGCGGCAGGGCACGCCTATGCGGAGACGGCGGAGCATTCCGCCGAGATCCCGCAATTCGCGATCGGCCCAGCGCCGATGGAAGACGGCGATTATCGCTCCATCACCGGCGCCGAAGCCCTGGCGCTGGGGCTTGCCGCGGCGGGGGAACTTGCCGACAAGCCGATCCTCTTCGCCTCCTATCCGATCACTCCCGCCTCGCCGGTCCTCCATTATCTCGCGCGCTATGGCGAGCTTGGCGTTGCGACCTTTCAGGCGGAGGACGAGATCGCGGCGTGCTGCGCGGCGATCGGGGCTTCCTATGGCGGGGCGATTGGCGTCACCTCCTCGTCCGGACCCGGCATCGCGCTTAAAACCGAAGCGATCGGCCTTGCGATCGCGACGGAGCTGCCGCTCATCATCGTCAATTCGCAGCGCGGCGGACCCTCAACCGGGCTGCCGACCAAGACGGAGCAGTCGGACCTTTATCAGGCGATCTACGGCCGCAACGCCGATGCACCCATTCCGGTTGTAGCGACCTCCGGCCCCGAGGACTGCTTCGACATCGCCATCGAGGCGACGCGCGTCGCGCTTCGTCATATGACGCCGGTGTTCCTGTTGACGGACGGCTATATCGCCAACGCCGCGGGGCCGTGGGCGATCCCCGACATGGCGAAATATGAGAAGATCGCCTCGAATGCGGCGCCGGCGGCGCCCGGCGACGGCGACGCGGTGAAGCGCGCGGTCTGGAAACGCGACGCAGACACTTACGGCCGCCCTTGGGTCCCGCCCGGCACGCCGGGCCTCGCGCACCGCATCGGCGGATTGGAGAAAGACCTCCATACCGGCGATATTTCCTATGACGCGAAGAACCATCAGGCGATGACCGAACTCCGCTTCGCCAAAGTCGCCTCGGTCGCGAAATACCTCCCGCATCAGACGGTCGAACAGGGCCCCACATCCGGCCCGCTCGCCGTCGTCGGCTGGGGCTCGACCCACGGCGTCATCTGGCGCGCGGTCGAAGCCGCGCGAAAGGAAGGCATCGACGCGGCGCAAATCCATCTCCGCTGGCTTAATCCGTTCCCGGAGAATTTGGGCGCCCTGCTCTCAGGCTATGCGCGCGTTCTTGTGCCGGAGATGAATATGGGCCAGCTCGCGACGGTCCTGCGCGACCGCTTCGAAATCGCGGTCGAGCCGCTGACGAAGGTCTCAGGCCAGCCGTTCAAGATTGCGGAGATTTTGGCGGCGATCAAGGCGGCGGCGGGCGTCGCGAGGGCGGCGGAGTGATGATGGAGCGCCGCTCTATCCGTCACCCCGGGGCGCGCGCCTTCGCGCGAACCCGGGGTCCATCTCCTGAAATTACTAACGTGCGCGCGGGTGGTTCAGGAGATGGTCCCCGGATCGGCTTCGCCGTCCGGGGTGACGGAATAACTTCAAAGCGAAAAGGCTACTCCGCCCATCCCGGCGAAAGCCGGGATCCATATCGGGCGTCGCTGGGGCGCTATTTAAGTGCGCGTTCGCGCGCGGGCTGGGTCTCGACTTTCGAAGAGATGACCGCTGGTGATGCATTACGACGGAAAATAATTGCGCTTTCTCTTGGCCTAATCGCCATCATTTCTGCCGGCTGCGAAACCTCTACGACGCAGGAAGCGGCCACATCTTTCAGCGATGCTGATGCGCGACCTTCTCTCTGTCTGGCGCCTTCGAGTTTTCAGGGCTGTTGCAGCTGGAATCTTGGAATGAAGTATTTCGAAGGCGCGAGACTTATTTGTAAGAACAACAATCCAAGCCCGACCTGCTCGAAACCGAAGACTGCCGATCTGCGAGGTTGTTGCAGCGGATATGGCGGCATAAAGAACATAGAGTTGAGCGGAATCGTAACTTGCAGGAGGGGGACAAGCCCGAATTGCAGGTTAGAAACTTGTTCATTGTAAGGACCCGTCCATGAACGCCCCCCTCACCGCCA
>DNZB01000385.1:21448-22452 GCA_003506635.1 Parvularcula sp. | reverse complement strand
CCGCAAGGGCAGGGCGCGTTGCGCGGCACCGAGCCCCAGGTTTCGGGCCTTGCGAGATCGACGCCTTGCGCGCGCGCAAAGCCCGACATCGTGGCGAGCCCGGCGGACGCGCCGCGCTTCAGGCGCTCTTGCGCGTCGGCGGCGGCAAGCGCCATTTCGTTTTCGCCGGTCGTGGGATCGACATGGCTTTCGACGATGCGTTGCGGCGCTTGCGGGCGCGGGGCGGCGTCTTCAGGGCGGCTGATCTGCAGGCGCATCAAAGTGCGCGTAACGTCGCGGCGGAGGCCGTCGAGCAGCGCCTCAAAGAGCGCGAAAGCTTCCGTTTTGAACTCGTTGATCGGGTCGCGCTGCGCATGACCGCGCATCCAGACGACGGAGCGCAGATGATCGAGCATTTGCAAATGCTCGCGCCAGTCGGCGTCGAGTACGTGCAGCAGCACGGACTTTTCAATCCGCCGCATGATGTCCGGCCCGATTTCGACGTTCCGCCGCGCCGCGTGATCGCCGATCGCCTTGGACAGCCTTTCGGCGATCTCGGTGTCTGCGACGCCTTCCTGCTTCGCCCATTCGGCGATCGGGAAGCTCACGTTGAAAATATCCAGCAGTTTCTTCTCAAGCCCCTCGACGTCCCATTGTTCGGCGTAGGATTTCGCCGGAATATGCTCGGCGACGAGATCGTTGACGAGCTGATCGCGCATGTCGGCGACGATATCGTCGACGGCGCTCGCGGCCATGAACTCCTTGCGCTGTTCGTAGATCGCCTTGCGCTGGTCGTTGATGACATCGTCGAATTTGAGGAGGTTCTTGCGGATGTCGAAATTTCTCTGCTCGACTTTTTTCTGCGCCGTCTCGACAGCCTTCGTGAACCACGGATGTTCGATCGATTCGTCCGGCTTGATGCCGAACCGCTTCAGCATCTTCTCCATGCCGGAGCCGAAGATGCGCATCAGATCGTCTTCGAGGGACAGGAAGAATTTTGTCGCGCCGGGGTCGCCCTGGCGGCC
>DNZB01000385.1:20950-21151 GCA_003506635.1 Parvularcula sp. | reverse complement strand
ATGCGCCGGCTTTCGTGGCGCTCCGTGCCGAGAACGTAAAGGCCGCCCGCTTCAAGCGCCTTTTTCTTCGCGTCGGCGACGCTCGCTTCGATTTCGGCGCGCTTTTTCTTGATCGTTTCTTCGTCGTCGCCCTCCGCGAGACTGTCGAGCACCTGCTTGTCGACGGAGCCGCCAAGCTGAATGTCGGTGCCGCGGCCGGCC
>DNZB01000385.1:1784-20688 GCA_003506635.1 Parvularcula sp. | reverse complement strand
CCGGCCATGTTGGTCGCGATCGTGACCGCGCCGGGCTTGCCGGCGTCGGCGACGATGTCGGCTTCCTGCTCATGGAAGCGCGCGTTGAGCACGTTATGCGGCACCGGCGTCTTCTTGATCGCCAGCTCCTCGATATAAGCGGCGCGCTCCAGAATCTCCTTTTTGCGGTCGGCTTCCTTGTCCTTAAGTTCGTTCGCGCGCGCCTTCAGCGATTTCGCGACGTCGCGCCAGAACGATTTGTCGTTCAGCAGATTGGAGAGCTGCTCTGATTTCTCGATCGACACCGTGCCTACCAGCACAGGTTGGCCTTTGCGGTGGCATTCGGCGATCTGGACCGCGATCGCTTTGTTTTTCTCCGCCGCCGTCATGTAAAGTTCGTCGTCGGCGTCGGCGCGGGCGATCGGACGGTTCGTCGGAATCTCGACGACGTTAAGCTTATAGATATCGGCGAACTCGGCCTCTTCGGTCAGCGCCGTGCCGGTCATGCCTGCGAGCTTTTCATAGAGGCGGAAATAATTCTGGAAGGTGATCGAGGCGAGCGTCTGGTTTTCCGGTTGGATCTGCGCTTTTTCCTTCGCTTCGACGGCTTGATGCAGGCCTTCAGACCAGCGCCGGCCTTCCATCATGCGGCCGGTGAATTCGTCGATGATGACGACCTTTGAGCCGCGGACGATGTAGTCTTTGTCCTTCTGGAAGATCTTGTGCGCCTTCAGCGCCTGGTTGACGTGGTGGACAATCGAGATGTTCACGGCGTCGTAGAGGCTCTCGCCCTGTAGAAGACCGGCTTCCCTCAGCATCGCCTCAAGGCGCTCATTGCCCTTCTCGGTGAAGGTGACGGAGCGCTGCTTTTCGTCGATTTCGTAGTCTTCAGCCTCTAGGCGGGGGATGAAGCTGTCGATGGCGATATAGAGCTCCGACTTGTCGTCGGTCGGGCCTGAAATAATGAGCGGCGTGCGCGCCTCATCGACAAGGATCGAATCGACTTCATCGACGATCGCAAAATGGTGCTCGCGCTGCACCATCTCCTCGCGCGTCGCTTTCATATTGTCGCGTAGATAATCGAAGCCGTATTCGTTGTTCGTCCCGTAAGTGATGTCGCAAGCGTAAGCGGCGCGGCGTTCGGCGTCGGAGAGGCCGTGGACTATGCAGCCAGTCTTCATTCCAAGCCGCTCATAGACGCGGCCCATCCACTCTGCGTCCCGTTTGGCGAGATAATCGTTGACCGTGACGACATGAACGCCGCGGCCCGCAAGCGCGTTTAGATAGACGGGAAGCGTCGCGACGAGGGTCTTGCCCTCGCCGGTTTTCATTTCGGCGATGTTGCCCTCGTGCAGCACGATGCCGCCGAGGAGCTGGACGTCATAATGGCGCTGGCCGAGCGCGCGCTTGGCCGCCTCGCGGACCGTCGCGAAAGCCTCCTCAAGCAAATCGTCAAGGCCCTCGCCGGCGGCGAGCCGGCCCTTGAAGGTCGCGGTGCGGGCGACGATTTCGGCGTCCGTCAGCCTGGCAAGCTCGGGCTCCAGCGCATTGATCGCCTCGACGCGGCGCCATAGAGGCTTGATGCGGCGATCATTAGAGGAGCCGAAAAACTTCTTTGCGATGCCGAACAGCGCCATGGACAATCGAACCTTCAGAACGGAACGGGGCCAAAGCCGCCGCGCACGGGTGCGACCTCGTCTCGCGGCGGCGCCGCTCAGGAAGGTGAGGAAGGCCGTCGGCGGGGTCGGCGGGGCCTGTCGCCCGGCGGCGGAGAGATAGTGACGGCGCCCATGACTGTCAACGAAATGGAAGCCCTATGACGAGCCCCGGACGGCCGGTCGGGGCTTCCGTTCTCGCCGCCGGGGGATCGGCCCTGCGCGCGGCGGCGGCAGGCGCATGGAAGGCGGTGGCGACCATATGGCGGCTCGCCGGCGCGCTCGACAGCGCGCTCTGGCGCGGCGTGAAGCTTGGCGCCGTATCAGCGTGGCGCGCGGTCGGGCGCTCCTTCAAGGCCGCGGCAAGCGCAATCGCGGAGGTGTTCGCCTGGCTGCCCTCGCGCGGCGGGCGCGCCTACGCAGCGGCGTCCGGGGTCATTCTTGTCGTCGCCGGTCTCTGGATCGTCGATGAAATCAGGGGCGCGGCGTCGCAGTCGGAAGCGTTCGATGCGATCTTCCGTCCGCCCGTCGACGCGGCGGACCCCATCGTCGCGCGCGTCGACGGGCGCTTCGTTCATCTCAGCGAAGTGGAGGCGGCGGCGAAAACCGCCGGCCAGCTTCTCGACGAGGAGGAGCTGACAGTCAGCGCCGCCTTCGCCCGTGACCTTGTCAGCGCCTATGTCGAGCAGCGTCTGCTCGCTCGGGCGGCGGTTGAAGAGGGTATTCACCGCGATGGCGCGGTCGCCGCTCGATTGTCGGCGGCGCGCGACCGGATCCTCGCCGCCTCGTTCATGAAATCGAGAATTGATGCGGCGGTGACGCCAGAGCGAATACGGCGCCTCTACGACAGTCAGGCGGACGTGACGCGATTAGGCGACGAAGTAAAAGCGCGCCACATTCTCGTTGCGACCGAGACCGATGCAAGGGCGATTGTCTCGGCGCTTGAAGCAGGGGGCGATTTCGGCGCCTATGCGCGGGCGCGCTCGCTCGACCGCGCGACAGCGCCGCTCGGCGGCGAGATCGGCTGGTTCACCAGGGACATGATGACGCCGAAACTCAGTGACGCCGCGTTCTCAACGCCGATCGGCGCCGTCGCGGAGCCTTTCCAATCTGATTTTGGCTGGCATATCCTCGAAGTGCTCGACCGCCGCCCGACGCGCGGCGTCGCGTTTGCGGCGGTCGAGGATAACATCCGGCGGTTCCTGACCCTGCGGGCGATCGATGACACCTTGAAGGCGCTCAAGGATGGAGAAGATGTTCTTTATTTTCCGCCAGCAGGCGCGGCAGAGTCCGCAGCGGCCGACAAACGGTGATCGCACAATCGCTAAAATTTGAACGAAGGGCGCAACAGGCTGGTAAGGCGTGGCGCCTAATAATTGAGGCGGAATCATGGCGACCCTGCTGATTGTGGCTGCGGCCGCCTTGATAGACGCCGACGGACGGGTGCTGCTCGCCCGGCGGCCGCAGGGCAAGGCGATGGCGGGCCTCTGGGAATTTCCCGGTGGCAAGCTCGACGAAGGCGAAACGCCGGAGGAGGCGTTGGTGCGGGAGCTGAGGGAAGAACTGGGGATCGAAGCCGAGGCGCAATGCATGGCGCCGGTCGCCTTCGCGTCGAGTCCGGCGGCCGGACAGCACTTGCTGATGCCGCTCTTTGCGCTGCGCAAGTGGAAAGGCCTTGCGCGTCCGCTGGAGCACGAGGCGCTCGCCTGGGCGACGCCATCGGCGCTTTCGGACTACGATCTTGCGCCAGCGGACAAGCCGCTCGCGGCGCAATTGCGTGATTTGCTGTAGCGAGTTCTGAGGGGGCTGAGCGATGATTTGCCGCAAAAAGAAAATTTTCCGCGCTTTCGCCCGGGACAAAAGCGGGGCTACGGCGATCGAATACAGTTTGATCGTCGGTCTTATTTTTCTCGCCATCGTCACGTCGGTGAACAGCTTCGCTTCGAAGACCGACACAATGTATTCGGAGATCGCCAGCGCAATGCGCCAATAGGCCGCCGCTCCGGATTTTGCAGTGGCGCGATCCCGTCAGGATCATTGCTCAGTCGTTCGCTTGCAAGTCGTGCCGGGTCTTTTCGCGGCGGGACGCGCCGCCGTTGACGGCCTGCGCCAATGAATGAGCCGCCGATCCGGGTTTCAGCGGCTTCGGCTGGCTTTCGTGCGGGGCCCAGCCGGTCAGCGTCGCCATTTCGAAGGTCATTTCCGGCGTAGGTCCCAATCGCTTCAATAATTCCGTCCGCGTCGCTTTGGTCAGCGCCCCTTCGCGCGCGGAAAGACAGCATGTCTCGCCGAGGCCCCGAAGATCGCTGAAGAGGCCGCTGGCGCTTCGATACTGGACCTGGACCCGGTCAATGTCGGCGACGGGCAGCGCGAAACCCGCCCGTTGCAGTGCCGCGCCCCAGTCGCGAACGCCGGCGAAAGGCGCGACACGCGCAGCGACGCGGCCGGTCGCCGCCGCCTCCGCCGCGTAAAGCGCCGATCTTAGGTTCGAAAGCGTACCCTCTCCAAAGGCTACGGCGACGAGCAGGCCGTCCGGTTTCAAAGCCCGGCGCATTTGCGCAAGGGCGCCGACCGGATCGTTGACGGCATGAAGCGTCAGCAAGCTGACGATGAGGTCGAAGCGGGAGTCGCCGAGGGGCGCCCGGTCTTCATCAAAGACGACGCGCAGATCCCGCGCGCCAAGCCGTTCGCAGGCGAGATCGGCCGAAATCGCCGCGCCGACGCCGCAGGCCGGGGTCAACAGGGATGTCAGAGTTCCCGCGCCATAAAAGAGCGCCAGCGGAAACGGCCGCAAGACCGTTTCCAGCCGGTCGATCACGTCTTCCATCGCGCGGCGGTGCAGGAAGTCGCGCGCGGCGAACCGGTGCGCCGACAAGGCGCGGCGCCGCCGGTAAAGGCATCGGTCGAAGGTCAATGGCGCGTCGGGCACCAAGGATTGATAAGTCATTCAAGGAGTGCTTGGAAATCGCCCTCGTCAGCGCGCAACCCGCATCCGGGAAATTGCGCAGGTCAGGCGACCGCGAAGACGCAAGCCCGGCCGCCCGCTCGCCAGGGCCTGACCGGGGCGACCGCCCCCTTTTCGTCAGCTGGTGCAGGTCGCCGGATCGCTTGAGGCGCAAAGCTGCACACGCGGCGATTTTCGCGGCCAGCGCCGCGCCATCTGGTCGAAGGCGAACGGCGTTGTGAAGACGCGCCCGCCCAGCTCCGACACATAGGTATAGTCCATCTCGACGACGATGAGGGAAGCGACGGAGTTGACCATGTCCTCATTCGTCAGTTTCGTGAACACGTCGCCTGCGGGGTAAGGCGTTCCGCCGTCCTCGTCGATGCTCCAGTGAACGGTCACGGGATCTGTCGGCCCTGGTCCCTTGAGGACGCTTGTAATCCGGATATTCAGGCCGGAAGTGTCGGTCGGCTCCAGAAGGCGTTTCACGCCGACGATGGAATCGGCGATCTGACCGCGCGTAATCGCCGGGTCGTGCGACACAAGGTCTGACAGCGAGTTCGCCGCGTTTGCGATCCGCCGCTTGACCGTCATCAGATCCGAAGCCTCCATCATTCCGAAGAACAGAAGCACCATCACCGGCAGCACAAGCCCGAATTCGACCGCGGCGACGCCTTGCTTCGATCGCGGAAAGGCGGCGAGCGCGCGGCCTAAATGAATGCGTGACATGCAAAATCTCCGCATCGGTCTCAGATGCCTGCAGTGAACGGTTCGTTTCGGGATACAAAGGTGCCGTAAAGCCGGCGTTTGCCGTTGGCGCGATCTGAAAGATTGACGCCAAGCGCCGGATTCAGCGTCTGATAGAGATAGCAGATGCGCAAGCGCACGATGTCGTTGTCGGTCCCGGGGTCGTAAGGCAGGCCGGCGATCAGCGTCTCGGCGTCGTCGCTGCAAACGATCGAGGAAGCGTCGGTCGCCAGTTCGTTGAAGCTGGTGAATCGGCGGACTTCGACCGTCAGCTTTCCGTCGCATGTCCCAAGCGCTGAAAGCTTGCCGCACACTGCGTCGTAGAATTCCTGCTTGTCAAAGCCCAGCTTCTGCGCGCGGCCGGTCCTGATGAGGCGCGCGGCCTCAACGGTGGCCGAGTCGATCTGTGAATTGACGAAATAGAACCAGCCGACTTCGAATGTCGCGAACATCAGCCCCAGGAACACCGGCACGACGATCGCGAACTCGACGGCGGCGGCGCCGCGTTCGCAGCGATGAAATCGACGCCGCTGCGACGCTTTTCTGTTTTTCATCATCGCCGCCTTGAACATGGCGCTGTCCCTATCGGCTGACGTGCAGCTGCGAGATCGACTGGGCGATCGCCGCAAAGTGGCGCTTGAGGGCATCGCCGTCTTCGGCGAGATACTCGTGCGCCGGGCTGGTCGCGCAGTTCGACATGAGATCGCGGGCGTTCTGACTGTTCACGATCTTGAAGCCGACCGTGTAGACGATGACGCCCTTGTTCTTCATCGCCTGGCAAAGCGCGAGAGCCTGATCGTAGGAATGCCCGTTCGGCGCGTCGCAGTTGATATGATCGCTCGTCGGCCCTGATCCGCTCGTCGAGTTTTGTGCGACGACACCATTGCAATAGGCGCTATTGTATTCCCCGTCCGTCATGAGGACGATGCTCTTTGCGACTTCTTCATTATCCCACGCCGCGGGAGCGCTGTCGCCGGCGAAAATATTGGAGAAGTTCGGCGATATGGCGTACCAGCCCCAAGCGACGCCGACATGCCCGCCCGTGTTGCCGTTCGCCTGAAGCGCGTCGATCGTATCGAACAAGTCTTGCTTGTCGCTGGTCAGTCCGGCGACTTCGGACGGCGGGCAGACATAGGCGCCGCCGATCGGGCCGTAAACGCGCCCCACCTTGCTGACCGTCACGCTTTCATCGGTATAGGCGTTAACGCCCGTGCGTTCAGAAACGCAGTCCGTGATCTCGAAGACTTTCCAGTCATCGCCGGAGTCGCTCCGGAAGAAATGAAACTGGCAGCCTGGGGTCGTGCAATAAACCGACCCGCCGCTTGCGTAGGAGCTATAGGTCGAGCTGTCGACCCAGTTGCCGTCGGCCGCGTCGCTTGACTCACTGACATGACGGATCTGAAACGTGTTCGCAGTCGCATTCTTGACGACGAAGACGTTGCCGCTGGTGCTGTTGATCTGCGTCATCCCCTGAACGCCGGCGATCCTGATATGGTCGCCATTGGCGAACCCATGATCGGGGGCGGTGACGGTCGCCGGATTGCTCCGGGTGATGGCCGTGATCGCTTTGGGCGCAGTGACGGCGCCGCGCGCCTCGGCCGCATGAGCGCCGACGCGCACCGACCCGCCATAGGGAACGACGGCGACCTTGGAAAAATAGTCCGTCTGATCTGCACGGATTAGCACATCGACGAACTCCCGCGCGGCGGCGCGAAGGTCCTCGATCCGGCCGTCGCTCGCCATCGACCCCGTGGTGTCGAGGATGAGCGCGACTTCGGTGTCGCCGTTCGCAGCACGCGTGATTTCGGTGTCGGAATTCACATTGATGTATGTGAAGTCGGCGGCCCCCGGGACCAAACCGCTGAACGCGCCCAAGAGCAGCGTCTTCAGGCGTCCGCTGGCGCGCGGCGTGATCGTCAGATTATTGATGTCGAAATCGACCGCCAAGTCTTCCACGACGCCTTCCTGCGAAAAATTCTCATGGAAGAAGTCGCGACCGAAGTCCTTGAGGTAGTCGATGCGCTCGGCTTCCGTCAGGTCCCTCAGCTCCGGCCCGTTCGCCGCATCAAGCTGGGCGATGGCTAGTCCAGCGGCGTCCAGCGACTCGATGACGTCTGCTCGGACGGCATTATAACGCGAAAAATCAACTGCGCCGCCGGTGAACAGCAGGAACAGCGGCAGGGTCAATCCGAACAGCAAGGCGATATTGCCGCCGTCGGATTTGAAAAACGCTTTGAAATGGCTCATTTGTCACTCCCCTGAAGTCGACTGCGCCGCGATCTTTCGCGGGCATCACGACACCAGCTAGACGCACTTGACACGCGCCGATCGTTACGCAGGAGTAATTAATCTCTCGTTTGGAAACGCGGTTAAGTGCGCTTCACCATGTTGCGGCCGTTCACCATGCTCTTCGGCGAAAATGCTGCGCCTACGGAGCTTTTCCGCCGCGCCGGCGCGGCTGCGCTTAACGCGATCCTTCCACTTTCTTGTCCGGTGAACGGCGAACCCGTCGCCGGCGTCGGCGCCTTGAGCGCGCGCGCCTGGGAGAAAATCCGCTTCATCGACGAGCCCTTTTGCGCGCGCTGCGGCGCGCCCTTCGCCGTCGATTTCGGCGAAGGGGCCGAGTGCGCGGCCTGCATCGCGGACCCGCCGGCGTTCGACCGGGCGCGCGCCGGCGTCGTCTATGACGATGCGAGCCACGCTCTGATCGTCGGCTACAAGCACGCCGACCGGACCGATCTTGCGCCGCTGCTCGCCGGGTGGCTGGCGCGCGCCGGGGCGGGCATGGTCACCGCTTCGTCAATTCTGGCGCCGGTGCCGCTGCATCGGCGGCGTCTCTTCGCGCGGCGGTTCAACCAGTCGGCCGAGCTCGCCCAGCGATTGGCGCGGGCGAAGGACGCGCGTTTCGCGCCGCTGTTCTTCGAGCGCCTGCGCGCAACCCCGTCCCAGAAAGGGATGAGCGCGGATCAAAGACGGCGCAATCTCGCCGGCGCGATCGGCGTGCGTGCGGGAAGCGTCCCGCTCGCCAGGAGCGCCCACGTCATCATCATCGACGACGTGATGACGACCGGGGCGACGCTCAACGCCTGCGCCCGGGCGGCGCGAAAAGCCGGGGCGGCGACGGTCGAGGCGCTCGTGCTCGCCCGCGCCATGAAGGATACCCCGGCGCTCGGATGACGGCGATCTAGGCGCGGGCGAAGAAATAGGACATTGTAGGCCGTAACCCTTGCAGCCGGCCATGAAGACCGTCACCGTTTACACCAAGCCGCTTTGCCCTTACTGCGTTCGCGCGCTTTCGCTGTTGAAGAAAAAGGGCGCCAAGGTGCGGGAAGTTTCCGCCGCCTTTGACGCCAAGCTTAGGGCGGAAATGATCGCGCGGGCGGGCGGCAAGTCCACCTATCCGCAGATCTTCATCGGCGATACGCACGTCGGCGGCAGCGATGATCTCCACGCGCTCGACGCGGCCGGCAAACTCGATCCCATGCTGAATGGCTAAGGCGGATGAAAAGGCGCGTTCGCCGTTTCGCGCGGCGTGCGTGCAGATGCGCTCCGGCGTCGATCGCGCCCGCAATGTCGAGGCGGCGTTGTCGCTGATCGCCGATGCGGCCAAGGGCGGCGCAAACTTCATCGCGACGCCGGAAATGACGACAGTGGTCGATCGCAATGGCGACCGCTTGGCCGCGTCATTGCCGGAAGGCGAGCCGGAAGAAGAGCTCAGCGCTTTTTCGGCGGCGGCGTCCGGCCATGGCGTCTGGCTCTTGATCGGATCGATGCCGGTGCGGCGCAGCGGCCGCAAGCTCCTCAATCGCAGCTATTTCTTCGGGCCGGACGGCGCGGTCATTGCGCGATACGACAAGATACACATGTTCGACGTGTCGCTCGCCGACGGCGAAAGCTGGCGCGAGAGCCGAATTTATGAATCGGGAGCGGAGGCGGTCGCCGTGCGATCGCCGCTCGCGACAATCGGTCTTTCAATTTGCTACGATTTGAGGTTTCCAGGCCTTTACCGTGCGCTGGCGCAGGCGGGCGCCGAAGTGATCGCCGTCCCTGCGGCGTTCACGAAGCAGACGGGGCGCGCGCACTGGAGGACGCTTTTGGCCGCCCGGGCGATCGAATGCGGCGCCTTCATGATCGCTCCGGCGCAAGGCGGCCTACACGCGGACGGGCGGGAAACCTTCGGTCACTCGATAGTGATTGCCCCTTGGGGCGACATTTTGACCGAGGCGCGCGGCGATGAACCTGGCGTTATCTTCGCTGATATAGACGTGGCCCGGGTTGAAGCGGCGCGCCGCCAGATCCCGAGTCTTCGCCTCGATGCGCCCGCCCTTGAAAATCCAGTCCGCGTCATCAGTTCCGTCTAATGATAAAATACAAGCTATCCTGCGTCGGCGGCTGCACGTTCGAGGGCTGGTTCCGGTCAAGCGACGACTTTGACGCGCAATCGCGCGAAGGCCGGCTTGAGTGTCCCTATTGCGGCTCCGCTGACGTTGCGCGCGCCATCATGGCGCCGGCGATCGTTCGCGGCGGCGCGCCGGCGCCGGAAAAGGAAGCGCGGCTCGCGCATATGCGCGAGGCGATAGCCGAAGCCGCACGCCGGGCGCGTGACTATGTCGAGAAGAACTTCGACTATGTCGGGGACCGGTTCCCGGAAGAGGCGCGACGGATCCATTATGGCGAAACGAAGCATCGCGACATCTACGGCGAAGCGTCAGGCGCCGAGGCGAAGGAGCTTGCCGAGGAAGGCGTAGCCATCGCGCCGTTGCCGCCGGTTCCTGGCGCGGTCGCCGACAAGAAGAAGATAAACTGAAGCCTATCGACTTCGGCGGCTTGCATTGCGGCTGCGCATCAGTTCTCTTTGTCCGATGCAACCTCTGCACGAGCGCTGCCGCGAGCTGAAGAGTTTCGACGTCTTCGACGACCATTCGCTTGCAATGCTGCTTGAGCGCGCGCGCTGGTTTTCGCTCGGCGGCGGGCTTGAACTCTTTCGGCAGGGCGAGCCGCCTGATGGCGTCTATTTCGTCTTGTCCGGCCGCCTGATCGTCGTCCGCCAAGATGCGTTCGGCGAGGAAGTCGTCGGCTATGTTCCCGCCGGCGAACCAGTCGGAGAGATGTCGCTGCTCGCGGGCGAACCGCGCTCGGCGTCGGCGTACGCGCTGCGCGACACGGAGCTTCTCGCCGTCGATCCGGCAGACGCCGAATGGCTGCTTGATAATTGCGCTGACTTTTCGCACACGCTTGCAAATTCAATTGTCGCGCGCGCGCGGCATCCGGCGTCGGGTTTCGCGCGCGCCCGCCCGCGCGTCTTCGCGCTGATAGGCACCTCGCCGTCGATCGAGATCGAAAAGCACGCCAAGGCCCTTGCGCGCGTCATTGAGCGCTATGGCCGTCGAACCGCGCTGATCGAAGCGCCCGATCGCCTTGAGGAGGGCGAATTTGAGGATATTGAAAGCGCGCATGACGTCACGCTGCTCATGGCGCGCGTCGGCGACAGTTTTGAATATCGCTTCGCGCTCCGCCACGCTGACCGTTTTCTCGTCTTCGCCCGTCAGGACGCGCGCCCGCCGCGTCCATTTCCGTTGTCGCTGACAGAAGAATCGCCCGCGCGTAAGTTTCGCCTCGTCGATATCGCAATGCTGCATGAAGGCGCGCGTTCAGGCAGCGTCGCGGACTGGGTCGACGCCGCGGACGCCCACCGCGTCTTCCAGGTCGCCGGGCCCCGTACGGCGGAGCGACTCGCCCGCGCGGTCGCCGGATGTTCGGTCGGCGTCGTGATGTCCGGAGGCGGCGCGCGCGCCTATGCGCATATCGGCGCTGTCAAGGCGTTGCGCGAACGAAGGGTGCCGATAGATTTTCTCGGCGGCGCATCGATGGGCGCCGTCATCGCCGCCTGCGTCGCCATGGGGTGGAGCGACGACGAGATCGAAGCGCGGGTTCGCGACGCTTTCGTATCATCAAACCCCCTCGGCGATCACGTCCTGCCTGTCGTCGCGCTGACGCGAGGCCAGCGCGTCGAGGAGCGGTTGAAGCGTCATTTCGGCGATATGCTGATTGAAGACCTTGAGACGCCGTTCTTTTGCACGTCGTCTGAGTTGACGCGCGGGGTCACGCGCATTCACCGGCGCGGCCGCCTGCGCGATGCGCTGCGCGCGTCAATATCGCTTCCGGGGATCCTGCCGCCCGTCGTAGCCGAGGGCGAATTGCTGGTCGACGGCGCGGTGATGAACAATTTTCCGACCGACCTCATGAACAGCCTCCATCGCGGCGTCACCGTCGGCGTCGATGTCGCACGCGAGGGGTCGATCTCGCCGGAGGCCTTCATCGATCCGCCGGGTTTCGTCTCGTGGGTCTGGCAGCACGGATTCCGGTCGGCGCCGCCGATCGTCAGCCTGCTGATGAGGGCGGCGACATCGCGCCAGGAATTGCGCCCAAGCGAAAGCCCGGCTGACATACTCATCGCGCCGCCAGTCGCCGGCGTGCAGCTCCGCGACTGGAAATCCTACGATCTCGCCGTCATCGACGGCTATGCGGCGACGCTCGGCGCGCTGGACCGCGAATGGGCCAAGCTCGCGCCGATCGTCGCGGCCGGACTGTCCGATCAGGGATAGCGGCGAAAGAGGCGCGCGAAAAACGACGGACGCCCAACCTCGTCGTTTGCGGCGTGATGCTTTTTGTGGTGATCGTCGTCGTCATCGTCGTCGTCGTGGCCGCTCAATGACGACGCGTGATGTTTCTTGTGTTTGTGGTCATCGTCATCATGGCCCTGGCCGTCCGAATGATGCTTCTTGTGGTCGTCATCGTCATCATCGTCATGGCCATGCCCGCCTGAAGCGCGCGCCGCCAGCGACGACTGCACCGACGCCATGCAGGCGTCGTTATGGCGAAGGAACGCGTTCTCAATCGCGGCGTCGCGCGCGGCGAGCGAGGCTTCAACCTTTTCGGCGAGGCGCTTCACTTCAACCGCGAGTTCCTGGCTGGCGGCGAGACGGATGTCCGCCTCCGTCTGTGCGGCGCGGCCTGCGGCGGCGATGCGCGAGGCGATGACCGCAAGGACAGCGCCGCCGATAAGAAAAACAAGACCAGCGGTCAGAAGACCGATCTGGAAAACCGACATCGACATGGAACCAACCCCTTAGTACCCCGTGCAGGCGCTTTTAGGCCCGTGCAAATTGAGGGTCCAGCCGACGAAAAGGTCTGCAAAATATTTTTTACCAGCCCATCTGCGGGCTTGACGCCCATTCCGAGGCGGCGTGCGCGCAAGGGGAGGGCGAGTCGCCCGGACCGCGAAAATCGTCCGCTCTCAAGCTTTTACGGCCGTCACCATGAAATTGACGTCAGTGTTTTCCACAACTCGCCAGACATCGAGCAGCGGATTGTATGCGATGCCGGCGGACGCGGTGACGCGCATGCCGGCCGATTGAAGAGCGTCGCCGACCTCCGCGGGCTTCAGGAATTTTCGCGGGTCGTGGGTGCCGCGCGGCAGCCAGCCAAGAACATATTCGGCGCCGACCTTGGCGAGCGCGAACGCTTTCAGCGTCCTGTTGATCGTCGCGACGACCATCATGCCGCCGGGTGCGACAAGGCCGGCCGATGTCTTGAGGAAGAAACCGGGGTCGGCGACATGTTCGACGACTTCAAGATTAAGGATCGCGTCGAACGTCCCTTCGCCGGCGGCAGTCAGCGCTTCGACCGTCGCCGTCCGATAATCGATATCGAGCCCCGAGGCGCGCGCATGCACGATCGCCGTCTTGATATTGCGTTCCGACGCATCGATCCCGATGACCGACGCGCCGAGCCGGTTCATCGGCTCCGCGACGAGGCCGCCGCCGCAGCCGACGTCCAGCAGCCTAAGGCCTTCCAGCGGCCGCTTCGCGCGCGGGTCGCGGCCAAAATGCGCGCAGAGCGCATCGCGAATATAGGCGAGCCGCGCCGGATTGAACTTGTGCAGCGGCTTGAACTTCCCGAACGGGTCCCACCACTCGTCGGCGATCTTTGAGAATTTCTCGACTTCCGCGGGATCGATCGTTTGCGTCGCCGTTTGCATCGTTCGCCTTCAGTTTTCCTCAGGGAAGCCCCAGAACCGCTGCGCTTGCGCGGCAGGAACGCCCGCTTGTAGATGGCCTCTCCAGTCTACGCTGAAAAGGCGGCGTTCGATCGCATGGCTCGCATTGTTCTGAAATTCGGCGGCACGTCCGTCGCGGATGTCGACCGTATGCGCCGGGCGGCTGCCTTTATCAAACGGGAAGCGGACGCCGGCCATTCGGTCGCCGTCGCGGTCTCGGCGATGGCGGGCGAAACCAACCGGCTGGTCGCGCTCTGTGCCGACGCCGGCCCTCCCGATCCCGCGCTCGACGTTCGAAACGTCGAATATGACGCCGTTGTCGCCAGCGGCGAGCAGGTGACGTCCGGCCTCGTTGCGCTGATCCTTCAGAAATTGGGCTACCGCGCCCGGTCATGGCAGGGCTGGCAGGCGCCGGTCCGGACAGACGGCGCGCATGGCAAGGCGCGGATCCTCGATATTCCCGCCGAAATTCTCGGCGAGGCGATCGACACGGGCGAGATCGCGGTGGTAGCCGGTTTTCAGGGGATCGCGCCCGGAGACCGTATCTCGACGCTCGGTCGCGGCGGGTCCGACACGACGGCGGTTGCGCTCGCCGCCGCCCTCGGCGCGGAACGCTGCGACATTTATACTGACGTCGACGGCGTCTACACGACCGACCCGCGCATTTCCAAACAGGCGCGCCGCCTCGACAAGGTCTCCTATGAGGAGATGCTGGAGATGGCCTCTCTCGGCGCCAAGGTCTTGCAGACGCGCTCGGTCGAGCTTGCGATGGCCCACAAGGTTCGCGTACGCGTGCTTTCAAGCTTCGGCGATCCGGGCCGCGCAAGTCCCGGCACCGTCATCTGCGACGAGGACGAGATCGTGGAAAAACAGATCGTCAGCGCTGTCACCCTGTCGAAAGACGAGGCGAAAATCAGCCTGATGGGCGTGCCGGACGAGCCGGGCCGCGCCTCGATGATTTTCGGCCTGCTCGCGGACGCCGGCGTCAATATCGACATGATCGTGCAAAGTCCGTCGCGTCAGTCAGGCGCGAACCTTTCCTTCACCATGGCCGATTCCGAATTGCCGCGCGCGGTTGAAACGCTGACGCTCGCCAAGCCGAAAATCGGGTACGACCAGATGCTGACGGACCACAACATCGTCAAGGTCTCGGTCGTCGGCGTCGGCATGCGCAGCCATACGGGCGTCGCCTCGACGATGTTCAAGGCGCTTGCTGAAAAGGCGATCAACATCCAGAACATCTCCACCTCGGAGATCAAGATCAGCGTATTGATTGCTGCGGAATATGGCGAGCTCGCGGTGCGCGCGCTTCACCAGGCCTATGGGCTCGACCGCAGCGCCGGCGCGGCCTGACGCGGGATGAAGCGCCCTCAGAGCGCACGGCGGGCGAAGGCGGCGGCCAGGGCCGCGAGCGGCCTCGCGACGCTGCTCAAGAGCATGCACGACGCGGTCGCCGTCGCGCCGACGGCGCAAGACCGGCTTGACGCGCTGACGAAGCTGATCGCGCGCCATGTGGCGTCGGATGTCTGCTCGATCTATCTGCGCCTCGCGACCGACGAACTTGAGCTTTATTCGACAGAGGGTCTCAATCGCGAAGCGGTTCACCGCACGAAGTTGAAATGGGGCGAAGGTCTTGTCGGCGTCGTCGCGGAGTCGCAGCGCCCGCTGATCACAGCAGATGCGCCGCTGCATCCGAATTTCGCCTATCGGCCGGAAACCGGCGAGGACCCGCTTCACTCCTTCCTCGGCGTGCCGCTGATCCGCTCCGGCAAGTCGCTGGGCGTTCTTGTCCTTCAAAACCTCGTCAGCCGCCGGTACACGGACGAAGAGGTCGGCGCGGCGCAAGCGGTTGCGTCGCTTCTCGCCGAGATCGCCGCGTCGGGCGAACTTTTCGACCCGCGCACGACCGAGGCGGTCGGCGCGATGCTGCACAGGCCCGAGCGCCTTAAAGGGTCCGGAATCGTGCCGGGCGTCGCGCGCGGGCGCGCCGCCTTTCATGAGCCGCCGACGCCCAAGCACAAGGTCTTCGCGGCGGACAAGGAGGTCGAAACAAAACGCCTTGATGAGGGGATTGCGGCCTTGCAAGCCGCCGTCGACGCCATGCTCGCGCGCGAGACGCTGGAAGACGCGCCGCGTGAAGTGCTCGAGACTTATCGCCTGTTCGCCTATGATCGCGGCTGGAAAGAGCGGATGCGCGCGGCGGCGATGTCAGGCCTCACCGCCGAGTCAGCGGTCGAACAGGTGCAGTCCGAAAATCGAGCCCGCATGGGGCAGATCAAGGACCCCTATCTCCGCGAACGGATGCACGATCTTGACGATCTGTCGCGGCGATTGCTGCGCCATCTGACCGGCGCGGAGACCGCCGCGGTCGCCGAACTTCCTGAGGCCGCCATTCTCGTCGCGCGGGCGCTCGGTCCGGCGGAGCTTCTTGAATATGATCGCGCCCGACTGAAAGGCCTTGTCGTCGCTGAAGCCTCCGCGACGTCGCATGTCGCGATCGTTGCGCGAGCCCTCGGCGTTCCCCTTGTCGCCGGCGCCGACAGCGCGCTTGGTCTCGCCGAAGCGGGCGATGATATCGTTATAGACGGCGAAACCGGCGAAGTTCTCATTCGTCCGACCACGGACGTCGTCACAAGTTATCGTGAAAAAGAAGCGCTGCAGTCCGAGCAGCAGGCGGCCTTCGCGGCGGAGCGTCATCTGCCGGCGGCGACCAAAGATGGCGTCGCGATCGAAATTTTCATGAACGCGGGGATCCCGCTTGACATGGCGCATCTTGAAAGGACGGGCGCCGCCGGCGTCGGACTATTTCGGACGGAGCTTCAGTTCATCATTGGCGCGCAATTGCCGCGGGCGGGCGCGCAGGAAAAGCTTTACGCCCAAATCCTCTCGCTTGCGGGCGGCAAGCCGGTTGTCTTCCGCACCGCCGATCTCGGGGCGGACAAGGCAGGCGCCTATATGAAGGTGAAGCCGGAATCGAACCCGGCGATGGGCTGGCGCGGCATCCGCATGGCGATCGACAGGCCAGGCCTTTTCCGGCCGCAGCTGCGCGCGCTGCTTGCGGCCTCCGCCGGCCGGACAGCCCAAATTCTTTTCCCGATGATTACGGCGCCCGACGAAGTGGATGCGGCGCGCGATCTTATCGCCCGCGAGGTCGATTTCGCGACCAGGCGCGGCCGGGCGTTGCCGGCCGAGATCAAAGTCGGGGCGATGATCGAAACGCCGGCTGCGGCCTGGCGGATTGATGACATCGCGAGCCGGGTCGATTTCCTGTCGATCGGCGGCAATGACCTCGCCCAGTTTTATTTCGCCGCCGACCGCGACGCCGAGATGACCCAACGGCGATTCGATGCGCTCGACGCCGGATTCCTGAGCTTCGTCGCCCGGCTCGCTGAAGCGGCGGCGCGGGCGGGCAAACCGCTGACTTTCTGCGGCGAACAGGCCGCCGACCCCTTGATGGCCGCCGCGCTTGTCGGCGCCGGCGTCCGGCGCTTTTCGGCGCCCGCCTCTGCGATTGGTCCCTTCCGGCGCCTTGTCAGGTCGATCGATGCCGCGGCGGTGAAGCAGTGGATCGAATCGCCTGCCGCCAAAGCCGCGGCGATGCGTCGGGCGTTCGCCGAAATGCTCGCGCGGGCCGGCGCAGCCATTTCCTGAAATTGCCTCAACTTTAACGGCTGGGGAAATCTTTTCTTGGCGCGCCAGCTGCTAGGCGGCGCTCTGCCGCGCCGAATCCGTGTCGATTTAACCGGCCTTGGCGGTATCGTTCGCCGGTCCCTTACGGTAAACGGCATCGTCTCGTGGCGTAGAGGTTTCGTGACTGTGTCAGGCCAGAACACTTCCGCTGAAATATTCGAGTTGAACGACGCACGGGCGCGTCTTCGCGCCGCTGAGGTCGATCCGAAAAATTTTCCAGCGGTCGGGCCCTATCTGGAGGCGGTGCGGACGCAGCAGAACCTTTCGCTGGCGACGATCAGCGAACGTACCCATATCAAGGCGAGCTATATCGAGGCGATCGAGCAAGGCGCAATCGGGCGGCTGCCGAGCAGGGCTTATGGCGTCGGATTCGTGCGCGCTTACGCCGAAGCGCTCGGTCTTGGACCCCAGCCGGTGATCGAACGCTTCAAGGCGGAGGCCGGCATGGCCGGTGCGGCGAAACCCGCGCAAGCCGCGACTGCGCAGGGCGGCCATCCGCCGCCCAAAGGCGTGGCGCAAGAGCCCCCGCGCCTGTCATTGCTAGCGGTGTTCGCCATTCTCGCCTTTATGCTCTGGTGCGGGCTCTCGATTACGCGCCCGCCCGAGACGTCAGCGCCGCTGCGCCTTGACGGCGTGCCCTTGCGCCCAGTCGCAGAAGTCGAGGCGGCGACCGACCCGGCGCCGGCCGCCGGGCGCGAGGCCGCGCCGCCGGCCGGTTCGGCTTCCGGGCCGGTCATCGTCAAGGCGCAAATTGTCGAGCGGATAGAGCCCGTTTATCCGCCCGAGTGCGAAGCGGGTGCAGCGCCGACCGAGATTATCGATCTGATTTTCACGATCACGCCCGGCGGCGCAGTCGTCAGCGAACGGGTTGCGGCGGCTTCAAACGCCTGCTTCGAGCGCGCGGCGCTCAACGCCCTGAAGCGGTGGCGCTTTTCGCCGCAGACGGTCGACGGCGCGCCGCGCCCCGTTTTTGAGCAACAGGTCTCGCTCCGTTTCGACCGACCGTCCTAGCCAGCGCGCCAGCCGCGTTGCCTTTTCGGCCGTTTTTGCGCAAAAGCTGCCGAAAAGCGGCCGTCGCCCCGCCTTGAGGGCGTGGCGAAACGGGATTGCCCGGCACTCTTGAGGAACGGCTATGTCAATTCGTCCCTGGCGCGATATCGCGCGGCGCAAATGCCGGCAGATCATGGTCGGCAAGGTGCCGGTCGGCGGCGATGCGCCGATCGCGGTGCAGTCGATGACCAACACGCTGACGTCGGACGCGCAGGCGACGATCCGCCAGGTCAATGAGATCGCGGAAGCCGGCGCCGACATCGTGCGCGTCTCCTGCCCGGATGTTGAATCGACGGCGGCGCTGAAGGAAATCTGCAAAAACGTTCCGGTCCCGATCGTCGCCGACATCCACTTCCACTACAAGCGCGGCATCGAGGCGGCGCAGGCGGGCGCCGCGTGCCTTCGCATCAATCCCGGCAATATCGGCTCGGAAGAGCGCGTTCGCGAGGTGATCAAGGCGGCGAAGGATCACGGCTGTTCGATGCGCATCGGCGTCAATGGCGGATCGCTTGAAAAGGACCTGCTCGAGAAATACGGCGAGCCGTGCCCTGAAGCGATGGTTGAAAGCGCGCTCGATCATGCGCGCATCCTGCAGGACAATGACTTTCACGAGTTCAAGATTTCGGTGAAAGCGTCAGATGTGTTTCTCACCGTCGCCGCCTATCAGATGCTCGCCGACGCGATCGATTGTCCCTTGCATCTCGGCGTCACAGAGGCCGGCGGCTTGCGCATCGGTTCGGTCAAGACGGCGATCGGCATGGGCTCGTTGTTGTGGGCGGG
>DNZB01000385.1:0-1522 GCA_003506635.1 Parvularcula sp. | reverse complement strand
ATCGGCGACACCATCCGCGTGTCGCTCTCCGCCGATCCGGTCGAGGAAATCAAGGTCGGCTTCGACATTCTGAAGTCGCTCGGACTTCGTCATCGCGGCGTCAACGTCATCTCGTGCCCGTCCTGCGCGCGGCAAGGCTTCAATGTCATCGACACCGTCGAAAAGCTCGAAAAGCGCCTCGCGCATGTGACGACGCCTTTGTCGCTCTCGGTCATCGGCTGCGTCGTCAATGGTCCGGGCGAGGCCCGCGAGACCGATATCGGCTTCACCGGCGGCGGCGCCGGCAAGGACCACGGTCAGGTCTATCTCGACGGCGCGCCGCACCACCGGCTCGACAACGACAAGATCCTCGATCACCTCGTCGAGCTCGTCGAGAAGAAAGCCGCCGAGATCAAGGCGCGCGAGGAAAAGGAGAGCGTCGCGGCGGAGTAGCAAGGCTTCGCTGAAAATCCGTGCGCGCGGGCGATCCCGCGCGCTTTTTCATTTGAACTGGATCTCGCCTCCCCGTGTCGCTCATTCAGCAAGACAAACTCGACGCCCTCATTGCGCGCTTTGAAAAAGTCGAAGCGGCGATGTCGTCCGTGACCAAGGGCGAAGAGATCGTTCGCCTGTCGAAGGAGCACGGCGAATTGAGACCTGTCGCGGACAAGGCGCGCGAGCTCTCGTCAATTCGTAAGCAGATGATTGAGCTTGAGGAGTTGGCGGGCGGCGCTGACAAGGAGATGGCGGCGATCGCCTATGACGAGCTGCAGGCGCTGAGGGAGCAAGCGCCGCAGGTCGAAATGGACCTCCAGCTGATGCTGCTCCCGAAGGACAAGGCGGACGACAGCTCGGTCATCCTTGAGGTGCGCGCGGGCACGGGCGGCGACGAGGCCGCGATTTTCGCCGGCGATCTCTTCAGGATGTATCAGCGCTATGCCGGGCTCCAGGGCTGGCGCGTCGAAGTGCTCTCGGCCTCGGAAGCGGAGAAAGGCGGCTACAAGGAGATCACCGCGACGATTTCCGGCGACGGCGTTTACGCCCGCATGAAATTCGAGGCGGGCGTTCACCGGGTGCAGCGTGTGCCGGAAACGGAGACGCAAGGGCGCATTCACACCTCGGCGGCGACCGTCGCCGTTCTCCCGGAGCCGGAAGAAGTCGACATCGTGATCGAAGAAAAGGACCTGCGCATCGACGTCTTCCGCGCCTCGGGCCCGGGCGGGCAATCGGTCAACACCACCGATTCCGCGGTGCGGATCACGCACCTGCCGACCGGCGTTTCCGTCAGCCAGCAGGACGAGAAGTCACAGCACAAGAACCGCGCCAAGGCGATGATGATCCTGCGCGCGCGGCTTTATGACGCCGAACGCGCGCGGGTCGATGCGGAACGCTCGGCGCAGAGAAAGGGCATGGTTGGCTCCGGCGACCGCTCGGAACGCATCCGCACCTACAATTATCCGCAAAGCCGCGTCACCGATCACCGCATCAATCTTACGCTTTATAATCTCGACGACGTCATCCGCGGCGACGCGCTCCATCAGCT
>DNZB01000383.1:480-5059 GCA_003506635.1 Parvularcula sp. | reverse complement strand
GAGTTTCAGGACGCGTTCCGGAAATGCGACCTCATCCTCACGCCCTCGGCGCCCTCCGCCGCCTTTGCGCTCGGCGAGAAGTCGGACGATCCGGTGCAGATGTATCTCAACGACGTTTTTACTGTGACGGCAAACCTCGCCGGCCTTCCGGGCGCGAGCGTTCCCGCGGGCCTCGACGCGCGCGGCCTGCCGCTCGGCCTTCAGCTCATCGGGCGTCCGTTCGACGAGGAGACCATGTTCAAGGGCATGTGGGCGCTGGAGAAAGCGGCCGCGTTCAAAGCGCAGCCGGAGCGGTGGTGGGGGTAGCGCTGACCGGCTTCTACCGCGAACTTCTCTACGACGTCCCGCTCACCCCGCCGATCCGCAATCAAGCGTGGATCGCGGAGCGCGACGCGCCATGGCGCCTCGTCATTTTCCCCGGCACGCCGGCGCGGAAATATCTCTTCGAACGGATGCTGCGGACGGCGCCGCCTAACATTGAGGTCGTTCTCCTCGCGCGGCCCGGCTATGCGAAGGGTCACACCCAAGCTTATCTCAGTTTCGACGATCAGGTGGCCGCGGCGGCGCCGTTTCTGGACGGCGAGAAGAAAGTCGTGACGCTCGGCGTCTCCTATGGCGGCGAGCTCGCCCTGAAGGCGCTCGTCGATCATCCCGATACGGTCAAAGGCGCGGTGACGGTCGCCGCGCTCATCACCGAACCGCGCCCCTGGGTGCAGCCGTTCGTCGATCTCGGCGGCGCGCCCGTCATACGCTCGCTCCTGCCGCGGACGCTCCATTATGCGCGCGCGGAAGTCGCCGGGCGGCGCGCGCAGATCGGGCCGCTCTTCGCGCGGTTGAAGGACGTCACGGCGCCGGTGACTATCCTCCATGGCGATGCTGATCATCTCGTCAGCCGGAACGACGCGCGGACCCTCAAAGGCTATTTCGGCGCGAACGCCGACGTCGAACTGAAAACCATCCGCGGCGGCACCCATTTCCTCGAAATGCAGAGCCCGAAGGCGCTCTATTTGGCGGTCCGCTCGGTCATCGCCCGCGCCGAGGGGCGCGCTTAACTCCATGATTTGCCGATATAAAATCTGTGGAAAAATCAGGCCCTTGTCGATGTTCGCTTTTTGTTCTTTACTTTTTCCATGAGGTCCGTTCAGCCCGACCCCTTCGAAGAGTTCCGCGTCCGGAGGGACTGCCGTCTCGTCGAAATGACGCCGGCCGCCCCCGGCGAGGAAATCGCGGCGCTCGCCTTCGCGCTCGGCTGGGGGCGCAGCGGCGCTGGAGCTTCGCCTCCCCCTTGCGGGGAGGCCAAAACCGCGCAGCGGTTTTGGGTGGGGGAAAACCTTCTCAACGAAGGAAAGCCCTCGTCGGAAGAGAGCAACCCCCACCCGAAAGTCGCTTCGCGCCTTTCGACCTCCCCGCAAGGGGGAGGTGAAGAAGCCGCGCACGGTCTAAGCCGCGGCGCGAGCAGCCATCTGCTCTTCTGGTCGGCGCCGCAAGCCTCACTTGCTGAACACGGCGTTCCTTATGCGGAAGGTCTTGCGCAGTTCGGCGTTGATCTCGGCGCTTTTCTCATCGCCGCGACGCGCACGCAGATCGACGCGCTGTGGGCGGCGGAGCAGGCGTTGACGCTGCCCGGCGCATTCGTTCTTTGCACGATCGCGCCGGCGAAAAAGCCGCTTGAGCTCACCGCGACGCGCCGGCTCTTTCTCGCCGCGAAAAGATACAGAAGCCGCTGCGCGCTCCTGCGCTTCGATATCGCCCGCGCAAGCGCTACGGAATTACGCTTTGAGATTTCCTCCGCTCCCGGAGAAAGCGCCCTTTACGGTCTCGGTCCTCCCGCTTTCGATGTTCGTCTCACCCGCAATCGCGCCGGTCCCGCCGGAGAGAGTTGGCGCCTGCAATGGTCAGCCCATGAGTCTGCGTTCAGAGAAATCGCCCGCCCGCTGGATGGCGCTCTATTTTCCGTTCCTGCCGACAGACCGGCTGAAGCGCCTTGGCGCCGCACCGGGTGACGCGCCGCTCGCCCTTTATGCGAAGACGGGAAACGCCTTCACGCTGACGGCCGTCAATGAAAGAGCGATCGCGAAGGGGCTTCATCCCGGCATGGCGCTCGCCGACTCGCAGGCGATCTTCCCCGGCCTCGTCGTGCGTGAGGCCGAGCCCGAAAAAGACGCGCAGCTTCTCGACCGCATCGCGGCCTGGGCGGACCGCTTCACGCCCTTCGTCGCGGTCGATCAGCCGTCGGGGCTTTTCCTCGATGTCACAGGATGCGCGCATCTCTTCGGCGGCGACGAGGCGATGCTTGAGGCGGTGAAGGCCGGTCCCGCCGCGCAAGGCTTTTTGGTGGAAGCGGCGATCGCGCCGACGCCGGGCGCGGCCTTCGCGTTCGCACGTTACGGCGGCGGCGTTGTCGATGAGGAAAATCTCAACGCCGCTTTTGCGAAAGCGCCGATCGACGCCTTGCGCCTCAACGCCGCGTCGGCGGCGCTGCTGAAGCGCCTTGGGCTGAAGACCGTCGGCCAGGTGATGAACGCTCCTCGCGCGCCATTCGCCGCGCGCGCCGGCGAACACGCGATGCGCCGTCTCGATCAGGCGTTGGGCCGTGCGCGCGAGGCGTTGATCCCGCGCCGGCCCGCGCCGCCCGTCTACGCCATACGCCGCCTGATGGAGCCGGTGATCGCGATTGAAGCGCTGATGACGGTGACGGAGGCGCTCTGCGCCGATCTTGCGCTTGGGCTTGAAAAACGCGCCGCCGGCGCGCGCCTCTTGCGACTCGCCTTTTACGGCGTCGACGGCCGGGCGCGCGAAATCATCCTCGGCCTCTCGCGGCCCGAACGCACGCCGAAAGTGCTGTTGCGGCTTCTTAAAGAACGCATCGACAAGGCCGCCGGGAACTTCAACGCCGCGTTCGGCTTTGAGGCCGCGCGCCTCGACGCCGTCGAAATCGCGCCGATTGAGGCGCCGATCAGCGATCTCGCCGCCGCTCCGGCTACGCGCGACCCCGAGGCTGAAGCGCGCCTCATCGACATGATCGCCGCACGGCTTGGCGCGCGTGCAGTGTCCAAAATCTCCGTCCGCGACACGCATGCGCCCCAACAGCGGGACGGTGCGGAGATCGCCGCCCCGCCGCCGCATGACGGCGTCATGCGGCGGCCGGTGACGCTCTTCCCGCAGGCGCAGCCGATCGAGGTGATGGCCTCCGTTCCGGATGGCCCGCCCTTGCGCTTTCGCTGGCGGCGTATCTTGCGCTGCATCGTGCGCGCCGAAGGGCCGGAACGCATCGCGCCGGACTGGCTGAAATCTCCCGGCGCGCCTGCGCGGGATTATTATCGCATCGAAGACGACAGAGCGCGCCGCTACTGGGTCTATCGCGAAGGGCTTTACGGCGAGGGGCCGCGCTGGTTCATTCACGGGCTGTTCCCGTGACCCGTTTCGCCGAGCTTTGCGTCACAACGAATTTTTCGTTCCTGCGCGGCGCATCGCATCCTGAAGAGCTCGTCTTCGCCGCGCGCGATCTCGGGTTCGTCGGCGCCGGCGTCGCCGACCGCAACACGCTTGCTGGCGCCGTGCGCGCCCATGCGGCGGCGAAGGAGGCGGGGCTTCGCCTCGCCGTCGGCGCGCGGCTCGTCTTTCGCGACGGAACGCCGGACATCCTCGCCTATCCCAAGGATCGCGCCGCCTACGGACGATTGACGAAAGCGCTGACCATCGGCAACCGCCGCGCCCCGAAAGGCGAATGCTGGCTCGACCTTGAAGACTTCCTCAGCTGCGCCGAAGGGCAGCAGGCGATCGTCGCGCCCGAAATCGCCGCAGGATCAGCGCCGGATGAACGGCTGCGCGAGGCCTTGCGACAGGCGAGGGCGCGCTGCGGCGAGGTCTGGCTCGCCGCGCGCTTTTGCTTCGACGGCGAGGACCGTCGCCGTCTCGCCCTGCTTCGCGCGGCGGCGGCGGAAAACGGCGCACGCCTTATCGCGACGACGGAGCCGCTTTTTCATGTGCCAGGACGCCGCGCGCTCGCGGACGTTCTGACCTGCATTCGCGAAAAGACGACGCTGGACTCTGCCGGTCGACGCCTCGCGGCCAACGCCGAACGCTGTCTGAAGCCGCCGCCGGAAATGGCGCGGCTTTACGCGCAAGCGCCCGAAGCCGTGGAGGAGACGGGGCGATTTCTTGAGGGCGTTGCGTTCTCGCTTGACGATCTCAGCTACAATTATCCGGACGAGACCGTCGCGGGGCGCAAGGACGCGCAAGAAGCGCTCGAAGACCTCACCTGGAAGGGCGCCGCCGAACGCTATCCGGGCGGCGTGCCGGAGAAGGTCCGCGCCTCGCTGACGCGCGAATTGAAGATCGTCGCGGACCTCAACTACGCCGCTTATTTCCTCACCGTCGCCGACATCGTCCGCTTCGCCCGCGAGGAGCGGAACATTCTCTGTCAGGGCAGGGGATCGGCGGCGAATTCCTCCGTGTGTTATTGCCTCGGCATCACGTCGGTCGACCCAGCGCGTTTCACGCTCCTCTTCGACCGCTTCGTCTCGTCAGAGCGCAACGAGCCGCCTGATATCGATGTCGATTTCGAGCATGAGCGGCG
>DNZB01000383.1:0-226 GCA_003506635.1 Parvularcula sp. | reverse complement strand
CGAGCATGAGCGGCGCGAGGAGGCGATCCAGTATGTCTATGAAAAATACGGCCGCCATCGCGCGGCGCTCGCCGCGACTCTGATCTGCTATCGCGGACGCAGCGCCATTCGCGACGTCGCCAAGGTCTTCGGCTTTTCCGAAGATCGCATCGCCGCCCTGTCAAAAACGCAGCACTGGTGGTCGAAGGCGGTGACGGAAGAAGACCTCAGGAAACTCGGTCTCGAT
>DNZB01000273.1:3088-5812 GCA_003506635.1 Parvularcula sp. | reverse complement strand
CCCTTGTTGAGCGGCGCAAAAGAACCCCCGCCCAGCGTGCCGGGCAGCTGCGTCTCCCCGCCATGCGTCGCCTCGTTGAGGAGGTTCTGGCCGTAGAGCGAAACCGTCGCCGCGCCGACATCAATGGCGACCGAGGCGTCGATGATCTCGGCGCCAAGGAGGATGCCGAGATTGTTGTCGGTGTAGGCGGTCGGATCGCGATGCGAATATTGCAGCCGCGTCGAGACGTCGTGGCCCGCCACTTCCATGCTGTGAATGAAGCCCGCGCCCCATGTCCAGGGCGACAGGCGCGGAATGTCGAGCCGCAAGTCGCGGTCGTCGATGATGTCAGGCTCTCCCGCCTGCTGCGTGGTGTTGCCGTTGGTGTCGATGAAGTCGCTGTTGAGGTTGAACAGCACACGGTCATATTCCCCGTCCAGCCGGCCGAGATTGCCCTGGAAGATCAGGTTGTCGGTGACGAGCACCTGCGCCTCGATTTCGAAGCCGAAGACAGTGGCGTCAGCGGTGTTGCGAATGAGCTGGACGACGCCCGCGACGCTGTCGGCGAGATTGAGTTCGCGCTGCAGGTCGGAGATGTCGTTGACGAAGACCGACGCGTTGATGGTGGCGCGGCCGTCGCCCGGCTGCGCCTTGAAGCCGATTTCATAAGCGTTGACGGTCTCTTCGTCGAAGCGCTCGGTCGGGAAGATGACGGAGGTGTTGCGGAAGTTATAGCCGCCGGAGCGGACGCCTTGCGTCCAGTGCCCGTAGACGTTCATCCATTCGCGCGCCGCCCAGGTGAAACCGATTTTCGGCGTGAAGTTTTTCCATGTGAACTCGTCGTCAAGCTCAACCGAGCAGGTGCCGGCCGCGACGCTGCAGGCGACGGGGTTCAGCGTGATGTTCGACAGGACGGCCGACTTGCGCTCGTTCGTATAGCGGCCGCCGCCGATCAGCGTGAACGTGTCGGTGATGTCAATGTCGGCCTGCGCGAATACGGCCCAGTTGCGGCTGTCCTGCAGGCCGCCGCCGAACAGATTGCGGAAGCCGCCGAGGATGAAGCGGTTCTCCTGATAGACGTGGCTGGCGTCGAAATAATAAAATCCGGCGGTCAGGTCGACGCGGTCGAAGAAGCGGCCCGCATAGCGGATCTCGTTCGAGATCTGGCGGTAGTCATTGCTGGCGAAGGAATGGAACAGCCAGAACGGCGTCGCGTCGATGTCGCCGACGGACGTGCCGCGCGTGTCGCGCCATCCGAAGATGTTGGTGATCGTCCCTTCGCCTACGTCGAGATTGAACTCAGCCGTGACGGAATCGGCGCGCGAGGTGTAATTGCCCGGCTCGTCGATCGAAAAGGTGAAGCTGTCCTTGGGCGCGGAAAAGAACACGTTCGTCGACGGGATCGGCTGCACGGCGACGCCTGCGACGGTGTCGAAGCCCGGGCGGAAACCGGAATGGTTCTGCGACGCCGGTCCGTCGCCCTCGCTGTCGAAATGCTCGTAGCGGATCAGCGCCGAGAAATTGTCGGCCGGCTGCCAGAGGATCTGCGGGCGCACGACCCACGTTTCGGCCTTGCCGAAATTCGCGAACGCGTCAGGCGCATTGGTGGCGATCGGGAAGCCGGCCGTATCGAGCGCCGAGGCGGTCCCGCCGATGGCGTCGAGCCGCGCTTCAAGGTTCGGGCCGCCGAGATAGCGGTCGAACCAGCCGCGATCGTTGTTGTAATAGCCCGATAATTTGAACGCGAGCACGTCCTCGATCAGCGGAATGCTGTAATAGCCTTGCGCGTAATAGTTGTTGCCGGTGCCGCGCAGGCCGCTTTCGGCCGCGAGCTTCAGCTTGCCTTCGGCTTGCGACAGGTTCGGGCGCTTGGAATTCAGCAGCACCGCGCCGCCGGTCACGTTGCGGCCGAAGAGGATGCCCTGCGGCCCGCGCAGAACCTCGACCGATTCAAGGTCGAAAATGTCGAACACGACGCCGCCGTTCTGGCCGAGATAGACGCCGTCGACAAAGGTGCCGACCGCCGGATCGATCGACGGGATCGACGAATTCACGCCAAGGCCGCGGATCGAAAAGTTGGCGACGCCGCGGGTCGTGCCGATGTCTTCAAGCCCGACATTCGGCATCGAATAGCTGAGATTGCCGAGGTCGCGCACTTTAAGGGCGTCGAGCTGGTCCTCGCCGTAAGCAGTGACGGCGAGCGGCACCTCCTGCACGTTCTCGGCGTCCGCCTTCTTCGTCGCGGTGACGAGGATTTCGTCCTTGAAGGCGTCAACGGCGCTTTGCGCGAAGGCCGGCGTCGCGGCCGCGCAAAGTGCGAATATCGAGGCTTTCGCCAAAAGGCGCTTGGTCATAGTCCCTCCCGTTACGACGCCGGCCATTGATCCGGCCGGCTGAATTATCGACGGGAAACTTAGCAGCAAATGCCGGCGAGGCGAGGGCGCCGCGCGCGAATCGTCCGCCGCCGGGGTCCGTTCAGCGAGTTTTCAGCGCCTGTTGCCGTGATTCAACAAGCGTGCGTCAGCCGCGCAGCGCCTTGCCCATCTGTTCGAGCGAGAACGGGAAGACGATGGTGTTGGAGCGATCGGACGCGATCTCCTGCAAGGCGTTCAGATAGCGAAGCTCCATCGCGCCCGATTGCGTCGCAAGAATGTTCGCGGCCTCGGCGAGTTTCGTCGCCGACTGCTGTTCGCCTTCGGCGGAGATGACCTTGGCGCGCCGCTCGCGCTCGGCTTCGGCCTGTTT
>DNZB01000273.1:0-2766 GCA_003506635.1 Parvularcula sp. | reverse complement strand
TTTGAAACCTTGATCCCCCACGCCTCCGTCGAATGATCAAGGATCGCCTGGATGTCCTTGTTGAGCTTGTCGCGCTCTTGCAGCATTTCATCGAGCTCGTGCTTGCCGAGCACCGAGCGCAAGGTCGTCTGGGCGAGCTGGCTGGTCGCCGCCATGTAGTTCTCGACCTGCACGACCGCGCGCACCGCATCGACGACGCGGTAATAGATGACCGCGTTCACTTTGACCGAGACGTTGTCGCGGCTGATGACGTCCTGCGACGGCACGTCATGGACGAGCGTTCGCATGTCGACTTTGCGCATCTGCTGGATCAGCGGGATAAGAAGGACGAGACCCGGTCCCGCCGCCTTCCGCCCGACGCGGCCGAGCGTGAAAATGACGCCGCGCTCATATTCCCGGAGGATCTTGAAGATGTTCGTCAGGATGACGAACCCGAGAACAAGGACGGGCACCAACAGGCCAAGACCATCCAGCATCGTGTTTTCCTTTCCGCTTCCCGAAATTCCGCGATCAGACGCTCAGGCGCGCGTCACCCGTAGCAACATTCCATCCTTGCGCGCGACCCGCACGGCGTCGCCCGGCGCGAAAGACGCTTTGGCGCGGGCCTGCCACAATTCGCCGCCGATGCGAACATAGCCGGCGCCGTCCTGCCAGTTGACGACGACGGCGTCATTTTCCCCGAACGCCTCGCCCAGCTGATAGGGCGTCGCGCGCGCGCGCTGCGTCAGGCTGAAGAAAAACCAGAGCCCCGTCAAAACGCCGAAGATGATCCCTGCCTGCGCCGCGACGGCGCGCCAGTCGAGGATTGCAATTGCGTCGGCTTCCACGGGCGCCTCACGCCTCCTGCGGCTGGGGCCCGGCGAACAGGCCGCCCTTGGCTTGCCGCACGACAAGGACGAGCCCGTCGATCTCGACGACCTTGACCTTGTCGCCGGGGCTCAAGGGCCGGTCGGAACGCGCGCGCCAGCGCTCGCCCTCGATGACGACCCAGCCTTCCCTGCCGTCCCAATCGTCGACGACGCCTTCGCGCCGGCGGATCGCTTCGGCCCCGATCATCGGCCCGTGACTGCGCGAGCCGACGATGGCGAAGAAGATCAGGGCCAGAATCGCGCCCGCCGACGCGACGATCGTCGCGATCAGGCTTGTCGAAACCCGGAAGCCCTCGGGGAAGATGAGATAAAGCCCTGCCGCAAAGACCGCGAGACCGGTCAGCCCGGAAAGCCCGAAGGTCGGCGTATAAGCCTCGACGATGATGAGCAGCGCGCCGATCCCCATCAGCATCGCGCCAAGCCAGTTGAAGGGGAGAACCTGAAACGCATAAAGGCCAAGGACGAGGCAGAGAACGCCGAGAAGCCCCGGAAAAATCGAGCCCGGGTTCCACATCTCGATAATGATGCCGGTCGTCGCCAGCGACATCAGGATGACCGCGACGTTCGGATTGGCGATGAAGCCGAGAATGCGCTCAATCAGGGTCGGCTCGATTTCCTCAAGCGAGAGGTTCGCGGTCTGAAGCGTCCGCTCGCCCTTCGCCGTTTTCACGGCGCGTCCGTCAAGCTGCTTGAGGAGGTCGGCGCGATCTTCCGCGATCAGGTCGATGACGCCGAGCTCCAGCGCCTCGCGGCTCGTTACGGCGGCGGCCTCGCGCACGGCTTTCTCGGCCCAGTCGGCGTTGCGCCCGCGCTCTTCGGCCAGCGCGCGGATATAGGCGACGGAATCGTTGATGACCTTGGCGCGCATCGCGTCGTCATTGGCGAGCGCCGGCGCCGTCTCCGCCGGTTCCTCCGTAGCCGGAGCATCGCCGGCCGGGGCGCCCGCGGGGTCGGCTCCCTCCCCGGCGGGGTCGGCCGGCTTCTCCCCGCCGAAGGGGTTATCGTCGTCCGGCGCGCCGCCGACCTCGACCGGCGTCGCCGCGCCGGTGTTGGTGCCGGGCGCCATCGCCGAAACGTTCGCCGCGTACATGATGTAAAGCCCCGCCGAAGCCGAGCGCGCGCCTTGCGGCGCGACGTAAGTGACGACCGGCGCTTCCGAAGCGAGCATGGCCTTGATGATCGTCTTCATGGAATCGACAAGCCCGCCCGGGGTATCGATTTCGATCAGAACGAGCTCCCTGCCGCTCGCCGAGGCCTCTTCGATCTCGCGCGCGATATATTGGGCGTTCGCCGGCGTGACCGGCCCGTCGATCGTCAGAACGACGCCCGAGCGCGCAGGCGCCGCCCCTTGCGCAAAGGCGCTGAAAGCCGCGAGAACGGCCGCAACGAACACCATCGCCCCGCCTCGGATCGACATTCTGCGGAAGTCCCGGACCCTCATGCGCAACCCCCTCATCGCCCAGCCCTCAAGATAAGCCTCGCCAGCGCCGATTCAACCGCTGCGATAGGGTCGCCGACTGTCATCGATTTGAAACATTGGACGCCCATCCTCGAACCGAACTGGAGGAATTGGCTATGGAGGATATTCCTGTCGCGCTCATCTGGACTGCGGTCGCGCTGGGGCTGATCGCTCTGGCGGCCGCGCTGTCGGCGAAGTCCGGAAAACGCCGCAAAGACGCGGCCGGGGATGGCGGCGCCTATATTTACGGCGCAGGCGCGGACAGCGATTGCGGCGGGGACGGCGGGGGTGACGGCGGCGGTTGCGGCGGCGACTGAGCGCGGAAAAAAGGGCGCGTTTGCCGCATGGTTTGCTGATGCGCTCTCCCTGGCGGCGCGATAGGCTGAATGCGACCGCCAGCCATTCGGGGATTTTGATGACGCTTTCCCGCCGTTCGCT
>DNZB01000239.1:12611-13147 GCA_003506635.1 Parvularcula sp. | reverse complement strand
CCGCCGAGCGCTTGCATCAGCGACCGCCAGAGGAGGATCGACGGGGCCGTCCGGTCAAGGCCTGCAAGGACCGTCGAGCCAGTGGTCGTCATCGCCGATACCGCCTCGAAATAGGCGTCCGCCGGCGAAAGTCCCGCCCCCGCCATCAGCGGCAACGCCCCGAAGGCCGGCAGGACCGTCCAGGCGAGCGCGGTGACGAGGAAGCCCTGGCGGCGGGAGAGTTCGAAAGCCCCGCGCATCGGGCTCAAGGCCATCAGCGTCAGGCCTGCGAACGCCGTCGCCAGCGCGGACAGGACAAACGCCGCGCCCGGCTGCCGAAGGACAGTCGTCTCGACGAGCAGCGGGGCCAGCATGAACGCCGCGAAGGCGATCAAAAGGGCGCCGATGACCCTGAAAACGGGGACAATATTGACCACGGGGCGAGGTCCTTAGACTGCTTCATGGGGCAGGGCTATCGGCGCGCGAGCGCCCCTTTCTTCGCCTCCCCCTTGCGGGGAGGCCGAAACTGCTCTTCGCGGTTTTGGCCTCCCCGCAAG
>DNZB01000239.1:12052-12302 GCA_003506635.1 Parvularcula sp. | reverse complement strand
GTAACGTGAAGCCATAACCAACGTTGAATCCGCCCCCCTTGCGCCCGCCATGCCCGTCGTCTACCACCCCGCGCTTCGAGCGACGGCCTCATCCGCCGCCCCTTCGCCGGGGCGGTTCCGGGGATTGTCCCCATGGGCATGAGGGCCGAAGGCGCGCCTCCCTTCCAGCAAAGGGCGGCCGTCTCCGTCGCCAAGGTGGAGCTGGCTTGATGCCTCTTTACGAGCATATCTTTATCGCGCGCCAGGATAT
>DNZB01000239.1:11384-11732 GCA_003506635.1 Parvularcula sp. | reverse complement strand
AACGGCGGCAAGATCGCCAAGGCGGAGTATTGGGGTCTTCGTAACCTTCAGTACAAGGTCAAGAAGAACCGCAAGGGCCACTACAGCCTCTTCAACATCAGTGCGCCGGCCGCCGCCGTGCACGAACTCGAGCGGCAGGAAAAGATCAACGAGGACATCCTGCGCTTCCTGACGATTCGCGTCGATGAACTCGACGAGACGCCCTCGCCGGTCCTGTCGCGCCGTGATCGCGACGGACGTGAGGGCGGGCGTGACGGCGAGCGCGGGCGTGACCGCGACGGCGGACGTGATGGGGGCGGGCGTGATCGCGACTTCGGCGATCGCAGCGACCGCGGCGACCGCGGCGAC
>DNZB01000239.1:3973-11128 GCA_003506635.1 Parvularcula sp. | reverse complement strand
CGCGGCGACCGCGGCGACCGCGGACGCCGGTTCTAGGAAAGGATCAAAACAATGGCCAAACCCTTCATGCGCCGGCGCAAGACCTGCCCGTTCTCGGGCGCGGACGCGCCGAAGATCGACTACAAGGATCCGAAGCTTTTGCAGCGCTACGTCTCGGAGCGCGGCAAGATCGTCCCGTCGCGGATTTCCGCGGTGTCCGCCAAAAAACAGCGCGAACTCGCGCGCGCCATCAAGCGCGCAAGGTTCCTCGCGCTGCTGCCTTACGCGTCGGAGTAAGCCATGGAAGTCATTCTCCTAGAACGGGTCGAAAAGCTCGGCCAGATGGGCGACGTCGTCAAAGTCCGCCCGGGATTTGCGCGCAACTTCCTGTTGCCGCGCAAAAAGGCGCTGCGCGCGAACGAAGCGAACAAGAAGGCGTTCGAAGCCCAGCGCGCCGAGCTTGAAGCGCGCAATCTCGACCGCCGCAAGGACGCGGAAGCCGCCGCGAAGAAACTCGACGGGCGCTCTTTCGTCGTCATCCGGCAAGCGTCGGAAGCCGGCCTCCTCTTCGGCTCTGTCTCGACGCGCGACATCGCCGAGGCCGCCGCCGCCGAAGGAGTCAGGATCGATCGCACGCAAGTGCGCCTCGACAAGCCGCTGAAGTCGCTCGGCCTTTCAAAGCTGCGCATCATGCTTCACCCGGAAGTCTCAGCGACGATCGAAATCAATATCGCCCGATCGGCCGACGAGGCCGAACGCCAGGCGCGCGGCGAGAACGTGCTAAGCCGCGCCGAGGAACGCGCCGAAGACGAAGCCGTCGCCGCCGAGTTCTTCGACGAAGCGACGCAAGCCGCGGCGGAGCGCGACGCGTAAGCCGCGCCCCGCCTGTGGAATGAAGGGAAAACCGGCCGCTCGACGGCCGGTTTTTTTTATGATCTCTCGACCCCATGGCAGATGGCGCGAACCCGCTCCCTAAAGACCCGAATGCGAGTGTTCCCGGTACGGAGGAACGCGCGCCCTTCAGCCTTGAATCGGAACAGGCGGTTCTGGGCGCCATCCTTTATGACAACGAAATTTTTTTCCGCGTCACCGGAATCTTGAAAAGCGAGCATTTCTTCGATCCGGTTCACCGCCTGATCTTCGACGCCTGCGGGGCGCTCATCAATCAGAGCCGCCTCGCCTCCCCCGCGCTGATCGACGCCTCGCTCGCCGCTATCCCCGGCTATCTCGAAGCAGGCGGACGGAAATATCTTGAGCAGCTCGCCGCGAACGTCCCCTCGACGGCCGGCGCGCTCGACTACGCCCGCGTCATCTTCGAGATGAGCGTCCGGCGCGGTCTTATCACCATCGGCGGCGACATGATCGAGCGCGCGCGCGTCGCCATGCTCGACGACGAGCCCGGGGCGCAGCTCGCCGACGCGGAACAGGCGCTCTACAAGCTCGCCGAGACCGGGAAATATGGCGGCGGCTTCAAGACCTTCCGCACCGCGATCTCAGAAGCCATTGAAATCGCGACGGCGGCCGTCAAACGCGACGGCGGGCTTGCGGGCGTCGCGACCGGGCTGAGGGATCTCGACCATACGCTCGGCGGTCTTCACCCCTCGGACCTCATCATCCTCGCCGGGCGTCCGTCGATGGGAAAGTCCTCGCTCGCAACCAATATCGCGCTCAACGTCGCGCGCGCCTACAAGCCCGAGCGCCAGCCGGACGGGACCTTCAAGGCGGCAGAAGGCGGCGTCGTCGGCCTCTTCTCGCTTGAGATGTCGTCCGACCAGCTTGCAACGCGCATCATTTCGGAAGTCTCTGGCGTCCCCTCGAACGAGATCCGGCGCGGCGACATCGATCAGGAGCAGTTCGACCGCATCTATCACGCCTCGCGCGAGCTTGAATCGCTGCCGCTCTTTATCGACGACACCGGCGGGCTCTCGGTCGGCCAGCTCGCCGCGCGCGCGCGCCGCCTCAAACGTCAGCACGGCCTCGGACTTCTCGTCATCGACTACCTGCAACTTCTCACCGGCTCGCAGAAGCGCGGCGACAATCGCGTCCAGGAAATCACCGAGATTTCGATGGGCCTCAAAGCGCTCGCCAAGGAGCTGCAAGTGCCCGTGCTCGCGCTCTCGCAGCTCTCACGCCAGGTCGAAAGCCGCGAAGACAAGCGCCCGCAACTCGCGGACCTGCGCGAATCCGGTTCGATCGAACAGGACGCCGACGTCGTCCTCTTCATCTTCCGCGAGGAATATTACCTCAAGCGGGCCGAGCCCCGCATGGACTCGCCCGAACACGCCGAATGGCAGCAGAAGTGCGACGAGATACGGGGGATCGCCGAAGTCATCATCGGCAAGCAGCGCCACGGCCCCATCGGCAAGGTCGAACTCGCATTCCAGGAAAACCTGACGAAGTTCACCAATCTCGACCGGCGCTACGGCGACGCGCGAAGGTAATCGCCAATCGCCCCGCGCCGCGTTCGCCGTCCGCGAAGAATAAGAGGGCGGGCGTGGAATTTGGACGCCCGAAGCCCAGGCAGGGCCGCCGCGCCGCTCCAAATCGCCGTCTCGCCCCCTTTTCGCACCCCTGTCCGCCTCGGTTGCATCTTGTAACAAACTCTCCATTATTGCGCGCCATTTCAAAGCTGCGAGGGATCATGTTTTCGACAGGACTTAAGCGGGGGACAATTCGCGCGCGGATGCTTGCGGGCGCGGCGGCTGTGATCGCGACCGGGGCGGCGGCGGAGCCGCTGATCGTGCAGCCTGGCGCGCCGGGCGCAGCGCCGCGCGCGCTGAGCGCTGAGGACGCGGTGAAGATCGCGGACACGCGCTATTCCCCGGATGATGTCCGTTTCATGCAGGACATGATCATCCATCATGCACAGGCCGTCGAAATGTCGGACCTCGTCAAGGACCGCACCAACCGCAAGGAAATCGTCGAGGCCGCCGGGCGCATCACCGCCTCGCAGAACGACGAGATGAAATTCATGCGCGGCTGGCTCACCGACCGCGGCCAGCCGGAGGCGCCGCCGGCGTCTTCGTCCGGCGATCATGGCGATCATGACATGCACGCCATGATGGGCATGGCGACGCCGGAGCAGATGAAGGAACTCGCCGCCGCGAAGGCCGCCGAATTCGATCGCCTGTTCCTGACGCTGATGACGAAGCACCACGAGGGTGCGCTGAAAATGGTCGATCGGCTGTTCGCGCAGCCGGGCGCTGCTTACGATCCCGTGCTGTTCGAATTCGTCAATGACGTGAAGACTGACCAGACGGCGGAAATCAGGAAGATGAACGCGCTGCTTGCGAGCTTGTCGCCGGACCCGCGCGCCGAGTTGAAGCCGGGCTTTCTCGACGCCGGCCAGGCGGCGAAAAATATGGCGCTCGTCTTCTCGCTGCCGAAGCCCGCGGGTTTTTACGATCCCGCGAACCCCGCCGGCCTGCCTTTGCCGAAGCCGGAGAAGGAAGGCAAAAAGACGAACACCAAGAAGCCGGCCAAGCGCGACGCGGACGAGGACGGCGACGACAAATCCAAATGGAGCGAGCGCTCGCCGCTCCTCAATTTCTCCAACACCGACATGGCCTATTCGGGCGATATTCTGGTCGCCGGCAGCTATCACGGGTTCAACATCTATCGGCTGAAAAAGGACGCCGCGCCCGAACTCATCAGCTCGGTCGTCTGTCCAGGCGGCCAGGGCGATGTTTCGATCGTCGGCGATCTCCTCATCATGTCGGTCGAGCAGACGCGCGGCCGCGTCGACTGCGGGCTTCAGGGCGTCGCGGAAGAGCACAGCCCCGATCGCTTCCGCGGCTTGCGCATTTTCGACATCAGCGACTTGAAGGCCCCCAGACAGGTCGGACAGGTGCAGACCTGCCGGGGCTCGCATACGCATTCAGTCGTCGCCAATGAAGGCGGCAAGATCATCGTCTACAATTCCGGCACGTCGCGCGTGCGCGACGAAAAGGAGCTCGCCGGCTGCATAGGCGACGTTCCGGGCGATGACCGCACCGCGCTGTTCCGCATTGATGTCGTCGAGATTCCGGTCGCTGATCCCTCAAAATCCCGGATCATCGACAGCCCCGCAGTGTTCGCCGATCCGAAAACGGGGCGACTCGCCGGGCTCTGGCAGGGCGGCGATCATGGCGATGACACGCAAAAAACCAACCGCACCGACCAATGCCATGATATCACGGTGTTCCCGACGCTGAAGATCGCGGCCGGCGCCTGCTCCGGCAATGGCGTCATTTTCGACATTTCAAATCCGCGCAAGCCCAAACGCATCGACGAGGTGACCGACAAAGGCTTCGCCTATTGGCACTCGGCGACATTCAACAACGCCGGGGACAAGGTCATTTTTACGGATGAATGGGGCGGCGGCGGGCGTCCGCGCTGCCGCGCCGCCGATCCTGTCACCTGGGGCGCCGACGCCATCTATGACATTGTCGGGGGCAAGCTGACGCAGCGCAGCCTATACAAGCTGCCGGCGCCGCAGGCGGATGAAGAAAACTGCGTCGCCCATAACGGCTCCGTCGTGCCGGTGCCCGGCCGCGACATCTTCGTTCAGGCCTGGTATCAGGGCGGCGTCTCGGTGATGGATTTCACCGATAGCGCCAACCCGGTTGAAATCGCCTATTTCGATCGCGGCCCGATTGACAAGAAGCATCTCGTCCTCGGCGGATACTGGTCGGCTTACTGGTATGACGGCCGCATCTATGGAACGGAAATCGCGCGCGGCCTTGACGTGCTGAAGCTGACGCCGAGCGAGTTTCTCAGCGAGAATGAAATCGCGGCGGCGGCGCTCGCCGACCTCGGACAGACGGTCAATCCGCAGACGCAAACGCCGGCCACATGGCCGGCCGATCCCGTCGTCGCCCGCGCTTTTATCGATCAGCTGAAACGCGCCGACGCGCTCGCCAACGCCGACGCGATCGTCGCCGCGCTCGACAAAGCCGACGCGACGCTGAAATCCGGCGCGAAAAGCGCCGCTGACGCCGCCGCGCTCGATGCGCTCGCCGCCGCCATGAAACCGGCCGGCGCCGACGCGCAATCCGAAAAGCGGCGGAGCGCGCTCGCGACGACCATGAAGGCGATCGCCGCGCGCCTCAAATAGGCGCGCGTCAGCGAAGCCGCGCGCCCGCTGCGTTTTCGGCGTAGGCGCCCGACCGCGCGCCGCGCAGCGCCGTGATGGTTTCAAGCTGGAAACCGCGCGCGGGCGCGCTGGTGAGCCAGGGGCCGACGACCGCCAGCGTCTCCGCGCGCGGGTGGGCGATCGCTATGACGTAGCCCGTCTCCGCTGCGATCCGCTCGGCGAGCGCGAGCTGGCGGCGCACCGCCTCCTCGCCCGGCTCGGCGTCGAGGAAGACATCGCGCACGAGCACCTCGGCGCCGACCGCGGCGCCGGCGATGCTCGCGCGGCTCTCGCCCGTCGTCAGGCTGTCGAGAAAGAAGAGCCCGCGCCGGTCGAGAAAGGCGAGGATGCGCTTCATCGCCTGCTCGTCGCGGGTCAGCTTTGAGCCCATGTGGTTGTTGACGCCGGCGTAGCCGTCGAACCGCGCGAGATTGTCGCCGAGCGCGGCGAACAGCTCGCTCGCCTCCATTGACTCGGTGAGCGCGCCCGGCCCCGGATCAGAAGCGCCCGCAGGCTCCATCGGCAGATGGAGGAGAATGTCGTTTCCCCCGCGCAGCGCCCGGTTCGCCTTTCGTTGCACATCGTCCGCATAAGGAAGAAAGCTGAGCGTCAACGGCCCCGGCAACGCCAGCAACGCCTCGAAAGCGCGCGCGTCGGGACCGACGTCGTCGAACACAAGGACGACGCGCGGACGCCCCGACGGGCGAATGGTCGAGGCTGGAAACCGCTCCGGCGCGCCGGCGCTGATGATAGCTTCGATGACGGCGCCCCTGCCCTTTCCGCCTGGGTTCGGCGCGACGATCGGCGCATCGCGAAGGTCGAGCGCGGCGGAATACTCCGCCTCCGCCGCCTCGACCCGCGAGGCTCCACCCGACAGCGCCGCGGCAAGCGCGCCCGCCATGATGCCGGCCGCCGCCGTGCCGCCAAGGATCAAGGCTCGCCGTCCCGGCAAGCGCGGCAAAGGCCCGCCGAACGGCCAGAGGCCGGACCAGAAGGGCGGCAGGATTTCGCCCGAGACGGCCTTTGGATCACATTGCGCGGCGCCGTCCGCCTCCGCTCTTGAAAAGCGGGCGAAAGTACGCAGCTTGACCACCATCGCCATGGACCAGTTCAAAGACTTTTCACCCCCACCGAGCATCTTGCGGCGACGCAGCGGCCATGCACCTTCCCTCCGATGATTCTGCTGATCGATAACTATGACAGTTTCACCTGGAACCTCGTCCATCTGATCGGCGGGCTTGGGGAAAGGGTCGATGTCGTCCGCAATGACGCGCTTACCGCGGACGAGGCGATCGGCAGCGGGGCGGCCGCGATCGTCCTGTCGCCGGGTCCGGGCGCCCCGGCGCAGGCCGGCATCTGCGTCGCGCTGGCGCGCCGCGCGGTCGAAACCGGCACGCCGCTCTTCGGCGTCTGCCTCGGGCTCCAGTCGATCGCCGAAGCTTCGGGCGGCAGGGTCGTGCGCGCGGGGCGCCAGATGCACGGCAAGACGTCCGATATCCGCCATGACGGCGACGGGCTCTTCAAAGGGCTGCCGAGCCCTTTCAGGGCGGCGCGTTATCATTCGCTTGTCGCTGAGCCCTCAAGCCTCGCCAATTCGCTAAAGGCGAGCGCCCACTCCGCCGACGACGGAGAAATCATGGCGCTTGAGCATCAGGCGGCCCCCGTCGCGGGCGTGCAGTTCCATCCAGAAAGCGTCGCTTCCGAACATGGGCGCGCGATTATCCGGAATTTTCTTGACTGGTCACAGTCGGCGCGGACGAAGGCATGAACGAATTCGCGCCGCTTCTCGCCGCCGCGCGCTCGGGCCGTGCGCTGTCGCACGATGAAATGCGCGCCGCGACCGGACTTCTCCTTGACGGCGCGGCGAGGGAAGAGGACGTCGCCGCGTTCTTGCTGGCGCTCAAAGCGCGCGGCGAGACGGTCGGGGAGATCGTGGCGGCCGCCGAAGCGATGCGGGCGCGGGCGCTGAAAGTGTCGGCGCCGGACGACGCCATCGACGTTTGCGGCACGGGCGGCGACGGCGCGCATACTTACAATATTTCAACCGCTGTCGCGTTCATCGT
>DNZB01000239.1:1202-3628 GCA_003506635.1 Parvularcula sp. | reverse complement strand
CTCTTGGCGTCAATATCGAAACCGCGCCGGCGGCGACCGAGCGCGCCATTCGCGAAGCCAAGGTCGGATTCATGTGGGCGTCGCACCACCACAAGGCCTTCGCGCGGGTCGCCGCCGTGCGGAAAAAACTTGGCGTCCGGACGATCTTCAACGCGCTGGGGCCGCTTACCAACCCTGCCGGCGCGCGCCGCCAGCTGATGGGCGTTTACGACCGCGCGCTGATCGAGCCGCTGGCGAAGGCGCTCGGCGAACTCGGCGCCCGGCGCGCATGGGTGGTCGCGGGCTCCGACGGGCTCGACGAACTGACGACGACAGGTCCGACTTTCGTCGCCGAAACGAACGAAGGCGCCGTCACGAGCTTCACCGTCTCGCCCGAAGAGGCGGGCCTTCCGCGCGCGCAGCCGGAAGAGCTCAAGGGCGGCGATCCCGCCGCGAACGCTGCGGCGCTGCGCGCGCTTCTCGACGGCGCGCCGGGCGCTTATCGTGACATTGCGATTCTCAATGCGGCCGCCGCGCTCATCGTCGCCGGAAAAGTCGCCACCTTGCGCGACGGTTCGGCGCTCGCGGCGCGTTCAATCGAAGAGGGCCGCGCGGCGAGAGCGCTGGCCGATCTCATCACGATTTCGAACGAGCGACGCGCGTGACCATTCTCGACGACATCATCGCCTACAAGAAAGGCGAAGTGACGCACGCGAAGGCGGATATTTCGTTCAGCGCCCTTGACGCGCTTGCTCGCGAAACGGCGAAGCCGCGCGGCTTTGAGCGCGCACTGCGCCGGAAAAACGAGACGGGGTTCGCCCTGATCGCCGAAATCAAGAAGGCAAGCCCGTCAAAAGGGCTCATCCGGGCGGATTTCGATCCCGCCGCGCATGCGCGCGCCTATGAGCGCGGCGGGGCGGCGTGCCTGTCTGTCCTGACGGACGGCCCAAGTTTTCAGGGCGCGCGGCGCGATCTTGAAGCGGCGCGGCAGACCGTCAGCCTGCCGATCATTCGCAAGGACTTCCTTGTCGATCCCTATCAGGTCGCCGAAGCGCGCGCCTGGGGGGCCGACTGCATTCTCATCATCATGGCGTCGTCCTCCGACGCGCTCGCGCATGAGCTATTCGCGGCCGCGCGCGAATACGGCCTCGACGCGCTGGTCGAGACGCATGACGAGGCGGAAGCGATGCGCGCGCTGGCGCTCGGGGCGACGATGATCGGGGTCAACAATCGCGACCTCAAGACGTTCAAGACGAGCCTCGAGACGACAGCGCGGCTCGCCCGCCTCGTTCCGCGTGATCGCCTCCTCGTTTCCGAAAGCGGCATCAACCGGCACGCGGACCTGGTGCGCCTCAAAGGCGACGGCGCCGGCGCGTTCCTGGTCGGCGAAAGCCTGATGCGCGCGGCCGATGTCGAGACCGCGACGCAGGCGTTGCTTGGCCCTGTGGGAAGCGCCTGATCCATATTGCGAAACAGCGGCTTGCGCCGTCCCACACGCTTGACGCCCCGGCGGAACATGCATAGAACGTCCCTGTTTTGTTCCCGCCTCGTTTCGGGCGCGCAAGGAGGCAAGGCGATCATGCTCACGAAAAAGCAGCACGAACTCCTTCAGTTTATCAACGAGCGAATCAAATCGACGGGGGTTTCGCCCTCTTTCGACGAAATGAAGGAGGCGCTCGACCTCAAGTCGAAGTCGGGAATCCACCGACTTATCACGGCGCTTGAAGAACGCGGCTTCATCCGCCGCCTGCCGAACCGCGCGCGCGCGCTGGAGGTGCTGCGCCTTGCGGACGAGGCGTCGACCAGCGCCCCGCGCAAGACCGCAAAGTTCTCGCCCTCGGTCGTGCAGGGAAATTTCGCGCGGCGGGCGCCGGCGCCGAAATCGCGCCCCGCCCTCGCCGGCTCAACGACGACGGACCTTCCGATCCTCGGGCGCATCGCCGCCGGCACTCCGATCGAGGCGATCCAGCACGAGGTCGACCGCGTCGGCGCGCCCGAAGCGCTCTTGCGCGGCGGGGAGCATTACGTCCTCGAAGTGCAAGGCGAGTCGATGATCGACGCCGGAATCTTTGACGGCGACTACGCTATCATTCAGCGCACGGACGATGCGTCGAACGGCGAAATCATCGTCGCTCTCGTCGATCAGGAGGAGGCGACGCTCAAACGTTTGCGTAAAAAGGGCGCCTCGATCGCGCTGGAGGCGGCGAACCCCGCCTTTGAAACGCGCATCTACGGCGCCGACCGCGTGTCCATTCAAGGGCGTCTTGTCGGTTTGATGCGGAAATATTAAGGGGCGCCGCCCTGCCTTCGCCCGGAATGAGCTCGCGCCCCGTCGGACCGGGCATTCCAGATGGCGAGTCGCGAAAGGCCGCCCCGACTTCAACCGGCTTGATCAAAGCGAACGCTCCAATTCAAGATCGCTTTCCCGCGGCCGTCCCAAACGCTAA
>DNZB01000239.1:0-845 GCA_003506635.1 Parvularcula sp. | reverse complement strand
CGGCGCGCTGTGGGCCGTCAGCGTCCGGATCAAGGACGCAAGCATCATCGACATCGCGTGGGGCCCGGCTTGCGCCTTCGGCCCTTTGCTGACGCTCTGGCGCGCCGACGGCGCGTCTCCGCGCGACCTGTTGCTCGCCGCACTTGTGTCGCTGTGGGCCGCGCGCCTCGCCATGCATCTTGCGCAGCGCAATCTCGGCCATGGCGAGGACCCCCGATACGTCAGGATGCGGCGGAAGCAGGGTTCTGACGCCGCCTTCGCGCGCTGGAGCCTCACTCGGGTCTACGCGCTGCAAGGCGCCGTCGCGTGGTTCGTGTCCTGGCCGGCGCAGCTTGGCCAGCTTGGACCCGACAAGGCGCCAGGGTCTGCGGCCGTCCTCGGCGCCGGGGTCTTCGTGCTCGGTCTCGCCTTCGAGGCGATCGGCGATGCGCAGCTGAAACGCTTCAAGGACGACCCCGCCAACAAGGGCAGGCTGATGACCAAAGGGCTCTGGGCATGGACCCGCCACCCCAATTATTTCGGCGACGCCGCGGTCTGGACCGGCCTCACCCTGATCGCGCTTGAAGGCCCCTATGGCCCGGCGACCGTCCTCTCGCCGGCGGTCATGGCGTTCTTCCTCGTCAACGTGTCCGGCAAGGCCATGCTCGAACGCACGATGGAGAAGAAATACCCCGAATACGCCGTATACAAATCAACGACGAGCGGCTTCATCCCGATGCCGCCGAAGCGGCGGCGTTGAGGGGGCCGGGCAAGCGGCGCGCATCCTCACTCAGATGCAAAGGCGACGACGCGCCTTCCAATTTTCCCGGCGAAGGACGGAGACGACGCCTAGAGTATCCGTTGTG
>DNZB01000098.1:2772-9080 GCA_003506635.1 Parvularcula sp. | reverse complement strand
CTAAGCCGGCGGATTTCGGCGATGAGGCTGGCGCCGATCGCGTCGGCCGACGGCTCAACCGCGGCCAGCAAGACCTTCGGCGCGCTCATCGGATCTCCGCGGTCGTGAATCCGTAGACGAATAGCCCAAGGCGGTCGGCCTCGCGCACCACCGCCTCGCGATCGAGGACGAGCGTCAGCCCCGCTTCAACCGCAACGCCGGCGAGACCGGCCGCATGGGCGCCGCGCACCGTATCGGCGCCGATCGTCGGCAGGTCAACACGCAGTTCCTGGCCGGGCTTGGGCCGCTTCACGAGGACGCCGTTGCGCCTGTCGCCGCCGCGCGCGGAAGCCGGAAGCGCGGCACAGCGGGCGAGCACGCCGTCGGTTCCTTCGGCCGCTTCTATCGCCAGCGTGAATCCGGAAGCGACGACCGCCGCCTGTCCGACATCAAAAGGCCCCAGCGCGGCGACGATCGCCGCCGCCTTGCGAATGTCAGACCAGTGTTCTTCGTTGGGCTTCAGCGCGCCGGCCGGACCCTTGGACGCCGCGAGCGACGCCAGCACCTCATCAGCGCCGACGACGAGAAAACCTTCGGCCTCAAGCGTTTCGACAAGGACGTTCAGCATTGCGCCGTCGCCCTTGCCCGCCGCCGCAATCACGCGCGGCAATAATGCGGCGCCGCGCCAGTCCGGTTTCAGCTTTGAAAAGTCGGGGCGCCGAACGACGCCCGCGAGCGTCACCGCTTCGCAGCTCGCTTCTTTCAGCACCCGGATAATTTTTCCGGCTTCAGCCATGCCGCATTCGGCGGAGTTTCGGGGATCGAAGCCCGCGTCGGCGACCCCGGCGAGGCGCACGACGAAAGCCTCGCCCGCCGCGTCGGCGAGCAAGCGCGGCAGCGCGCCAGCGCCCGCGATCACTCCGAGTTTTCGCCAACGCGCCATGATTTCCGCGGCGGCGCCATCAAAGGGCGCCTGGTGTCTTCGCGAATGAACTGGATGACGCGCATCGCCTCCTTGCTATGCGCATAGCGCGCGGCGGCCGCGTCGATACGTTCCTGAAAGGAGCCTTCGTCCGAGAACAGCGTCCGGTAAACGCCGCGCAGGTCATGGATCGCAGCGCGCGGCATGCCCCGCCGCTTCATGCCGACAATATTAAGGCTTGCAAGCACGGCGTGGTTGCCGGTCGCTGATCCGTAAGGAATGACATCGGTCGTCACCGCGGCGCAGCCGCCGATGAACGCATAAGCGCCGATGCGGCAGTTCTGATGGATAGCGCATAGACCGCCGAGAAACACGCCTTCCTCGACGACCACATGACCGCCGAGCGTCGCATTATTGGCGAAGATGACGCCAGCGCCGACTATGCAGTCATGCGCGACGTGCGCCCCGGTCATCAGATAGCATCTATCTCCGATGACGGTTCGTCCCCGCCCCGCGGGCGTGCCGAGATTGGCGGTTGAATGTTCGCGAATGACGCAGTCGGCGCCGATCTTGAGCGCCGTATCCTCGCCCCGGTAGCCGAGATGCTGCGGCGGCCCGCCGATAACGGCGAACGGATAGATGACGGTCCGGGGCCCGATCTCCGTTCGCCCCTCGACAATGACGTTCGATTTCAATTCAACGCCGGAGGCGATCACCGCTTTCGACGAAACCCGGCACCAGGGGCCGACAATTGCGTCGGACGCGACTTGCGATCCTTCCTCGACGATGGCGGTCGGATGAACAGGCATCGCGCGCGTCAGGCCATTTGCGCGAGCATGGCCGCGAACGTCGCTTCGGCGACGATCTTGCCGCCCACCGTCGCCTCGCCCTCAAAGCGCCAGACGGGCGGACGGCGCTGGATGGTTTTGACCGCGATCAGCACCTGATCGCCAGGCGTAACAGGTTTTCGGAAACGCGCCTTGTCGACCCCCATGAAGAGGACGATCTTTCCCTCCGTATCGAGATTTTCCGTATACGACGTATAGGCGGCGGCGGCCTGCGCCATCGCCTCGATCATCAGGACGCCCGGCATCACCGGCTTTTGCGGAAAGTGCCCTGCGAAAAACGGCTCGTTGATCGAGACGTTCTTGATCGCAACCGCGCTCTCGCCCGGCTTGATATCGATGAGCCGGTCGATCATCAGCATCGGATAGCGATGCGGCAGGAGCAGCATCAGATCGTCAATGTCGAGCACGGATTTGCCGGGTTCGATCCGCATCAGTCTTTCTTCCCGTCGCTCGGCTCGCCGCCGCCCCGGACCATCCGGGCCAGCATCGCCGTTTCCTTCAGCCATAGCCTTATCGGCTGCGCCGGGGTCCCGCCCCAGGTTTCCCCTGCCGGAACATCGCGCATCAGCCCCGATCCAGCCGCAAGGCGTGCGTCATCGCCGATTGTCAGATGATCGGCAATCCCCGCCTTGCCGCCGAACAGGACGCGGTTACCGACGACCGTCGAACCGGCGATCCCCACCTGAGCCGCCAGCAGGCAGTCGCGCCCAAGGCGCACATTGTGCCCAATCTGGCAAAGGTTGTCGATTTTCACGCCCGCACCAATGACGGTGTCGCCGATGGCCCCGCGATCAATCGTCGTGTTAGCGCCGATTTCCACGCGGTCTCCGAGGATCACCCGCCCAAGCTGCGGGATGCGCGCGACCCCGGCGGGTCCCGCCGCAAAACCGAAACCCGGCCCGCCGATGACGGCGCCCGGCGCGACGCGCAATTCATCACCGGCGATCGAGCAGGCGAGATAAGCGTTCGCACCAATGACCGCCATTGCGCCAATGAGGACCCCAGGACCGATGACGGCATACGGGCCGATTATTGATCCCTCTCCAATTTCTGCGCCGGGGCCGATGATCGCAGAGCTATGAATGCGTGCGCCGGCCCCAATTTTCGGCGGCGGCCCGCCATCGTCCGGCGTACGTTCGCGATGAAGCGCGCGGGCGACAGCTGCGAACGCCGTGCGCGGGTCATTCACCGTGGCGACGCGTTCGCCCGTGGAGCCTTTAGGCGCAAACAACAGCGCCGGCCCGCGCGCGAGAACTCCGGCGGCGCGGTCTGGCCGGTCGACATAGACGACGGCGCCGCAAAGGTTGTCATCGTCTGCCCCGGCGGCCCGCGTCACGTCGCTGGCGCCAATGGCCGCCGCGCCTGCAAGCCGCAACGCTTCAGCGATCGGCAGCGCCGGCAAGGTCACAAAAAAGCGCTCGTCCGGCATCGCCCGCGGTCCCGCCCGCCAAAGGAAAACGGCCGGCGCATGATGCGGCCGGCCGCTTTTGTCTGCAACGGAAACAGGACCTATTTCTTCGGCTTTTCCGCCGGCTTGCCCTGCGCCGCCTGCGCTTCCTGGAGCTTTTTCTTGACGTCCGCGAGCGTCACTTTCTGGACGGCTACAGTCTTCATCTTCTTGTTAAGCTCGGCGAGGACTTCCTGCGTGATGTCCGTCTCCGGCGCCGCGTACATGACCGCCGAACGATCGAGGAGGATGGTGCCGCCGCGCTTGTCAAGAATCGCTTTCATGATCGGCTGGGATTCCTGAAGGATCTTCGACTGCGCGTTTTGCACGGCGCCGGCGAAAACCTGCTCCATGATCTGCGCCTGTTGCGGCAGCGAGACTTGCTGTCGGACAGCGAGGTCCTGCTCGGTCTTCTTGCGGACCTCGTCAGACATCAAGGACGCGCCCTTTTGATAATTCTCAATGTCCTTCTTGAGCTTGTCGGCCTCCGCCTGAAGCTCTTTCTCGATCGCCGTCTTGACGGCCTCCGCCTGCGAAGGGATGGTTTTGCCGGCTTCCGACTGGCCGACCAGAACTTCCTGGCTGACAATCAGGATGACCGGGGGTTTCGCCGCCGACTGCGCTTCGGCGGACGCAAACAGCGCGGCCGCCCCGGCGCCGGCCGCGACCAGAAGGGCTGCTCCGGCCGCAGCAAAAAGTTTCGACTTCATTGGTTTTACCTCACTCACGTTGGGCTTTTTCAGAATGACGTGCCCGCGCTGAACCGGAAGCCCTCTGTCCGGTCGTAGAACTCTTTGCGCAGAACTTTGGCGAAATCAAAGCGGACCGGGCCAAAGGGCGAGTCCCAGCTGACCGAGGCGCCGGCCGAGACGCGCAGCGAGAGGTCGTCCTGCACCGGCTCGATGAACAGCGTCCCGACGCCCGGGTCGATGTCGACGGCGAAATCAGGAACCCCGTTCCCGTCGTCGTCTTCAAAGGCGATGGAATTCAGGAATTTGCTGCTGTCATCGACAAGCCCGACCGTGCCGAAATCGGAAAACAGCGAGGCGCGAATGCCGTATTCCTTGGGCAGGGGCAGCGGCAGCTTCACCTCGACCGTGCCGATTGCGTAGATTTTCGCCCCGATCGCCTGTCCGAAACGCCCGTCCGTCGCCGCGATCTGCGTGCCCGGCTGAAGGAAGCGAGGGCCGACGCCCGCCACCTCAAAGCCGCGGAAACTGTCAGCCCCTTCAAAGAACCGGTCTTGCAGGCGAACGGGGTCGCCGCCGAAGCCATCCGTATAGCCGCCGCGCAGCTGCACCTTGCCGATAAGGCCGGCGAACAGCGGACGATAGATCGCGCCCGAGGCTTCGGTGCGCAGGTACTTCACGTCGCCGCCAAGACCGGCCACTGATTGCGCGAAATTGAGCCTTACCCCGCGCGTCGGATCGATGGGATCATCGCGGCTGTCCATGCCGACCGAATAGCCGAAGATCGATGAGACGAACGTTCCTTGCGATTCACAGGTCGGCGAAAACGCCTGCACGAGGAGATCGCAGGTGAAGGCGATAAACTGGCTCTGCGGATCGCCGTTCGCGTCGCGCAGGCGCTGGCCGGTCGGCGTCAGCGTGGTCGTTCCGTCGGACGCGACGAACAGCGGCAGCAGATCCGGCACGTCGACGCCCGGCACGAACTGATTGGAGATGTCGGTCCCGTCATCCACTTGCCCGCCCGTCTGGAAAGCGAAGTTGTTACGGTCGAAATTCACCCGATCGCGCGCGATCTGATACTGAACGCTGCCGCGCCAGAATTCCGAAATCTGGAATCCGGCGTTGACGCCCGCGCCGATGCGATTCCGGATGAATCCGGATTCGCGGAAATTCGTGCGCTGGTTCGTCAGCGAAACGCCCGCCGCGAGGTTCCGGTCGAGAAAATAGGGCTGCGTGAAACGGAGATCGACGAGACGCGTACGCGAGGAGCTTTGCACCCGAAAGCGCAGGAACTGGCCCCTGCCCATCAGGTTTCGTTCCTCGATCGAGAAGTCGACGATGAAATTTTCAGTTGATGACACGCCGACGCCGACGGAGAACGAGCCGGTCGCCTTTTCCTTCACCGACACGTCAAGCTCCGTGCGGTCCGGCGCCGAGCCGGGGCGCTCTTCGACTTCGACCTCAGTGAAGTAGTCGAGCGCTCTGACGCGCGACTTCGACCGGTCGATCAGGACCTTGTTGTAAGCATCCCCTTCCGCGACGCGGATTTCGCGGCGGATGACCTTGTCGAGGGTGCGGGTGTTTCCTTTGATGTTGATGCGCTCGACATAAACGCGCGGGCCTTCGTTGACCTGAAAGGTCAGGTCGATCGTGCGCGATTCCGGATTGCGGTCGAGGCGCGGCTGCACGTCGACGAAAGCATAGCCGCTCGCCCCGGTCGCGAAGGTGATAGACTCCGTCGCTTTCTCGATGCGCTCGCCATTGTAGGTTTCGCCGGGCTTGATCGGCACGAAATTTTCGAGCGCGTTTTCGTCGAGCTTGGCTAGGCTGGTTTTCACCTTCACTTCGCCGATCGTGTATTTCTCGCCTTCCTCGACCGTGAACGTGATGAAAAAGTCCTTCCGGTCGGGGGTCAGTTCGGCCACCGCCGAAATCACCTGAAAATCGGCATAGCCGTTCTTGGCGTAGAACTGGCGAAGCAGATCGCGTTCATATTCAAGGCGATCGGGATCGTAATTGTTGTTCGAGGAGAAGAACCGCCACCAGCGGCTTTCCTTGGTCAGCAGCGCGCCCCGCAGCTCCCCGCTCGTGAACTGCTTGTTGCCGACGAAATTGATCTTCGCGACGCCGGTTTTCGGGCCCTCGTCGATTTCGTAGATGACATCGACGCGGTTTTGCTCAAGCGGCGTGATCTTCGGCGTCACGGTCGCCGCGAAACGCCCGCCGCGGCGGTAAACCTCGATAATGCGCTGGACGTCGGCCTGCGCCTTGGCGCGCGTGAAAACGGAGCGCGCGGCGAGTTTCACTTCCTCGTTGATCTTGTCCGCTTTGACCCGGCGATTGCCCTCGAGGATGACCCGGTTGACGATCGGATTTTCCGCGACGGTGATCAGCAGCGAGTTGTCAGGCTGCATCTCCAGCGA
>DNZB01000098.1:0-2423 GCA_003506635.1 Parvularcula sp. | reverse complement strand
ACGAGATAAGAAGCGACCGTTTCCGGTTCGATCCGCTGGTTTCCGGTGACGCGGATTGCCTGAATGACCGGGGCCGGGGCGCCGGGAGCGAGACCAAACTGGTCAGCAGAAGCGGCCGGCTGCGCGGGATTTTGAGCCGGCGTCTGGGCGGCGGCGACCGACGCGACAAACGACAACAAGAGCGCGCCCGCAGCGCCGACCCCCGACCTGATGAAACGCATGCCGCCGACCTAGCCTTTTATCGAGAAAAAACTGGAGATGTCGTTCCACGTCACGAACAACATGAACGATCCCAGTAGTAAGAGTCCCACCCGAAAGCCAATCGCCTGAGCCCGTACCCCTAACGGTTTCCCGGCGGCAGCCTCATACGCGTAGTACATCAGGTGTCCGCCGTCCAGAACGGGGACCGGCAGCATATTCAAGAAACCGATCGAGACAGAGACGAACGCGGCGAGGTTGATAAAGGTAGCAAGGCTGATTTTCAGCCGTTCCCAAAGAGTGCGCGATTCCAGCGCCTTAGCGTCGCCGTTGAAGCCCGAAGTCATCGCCTGGCCGGCGTATTGGGCCATCTTCAGGGGGCCGCCGAGATTGGAAGCATCCTCCCGACCTGTGACGAGGCGCGCCAGAAACTTGGTCGTTGATGCAATGACGCCCCAGCAGCGGTCCGCTGCGACGCCGAACGCTTCAATGGGACCGCGCTTCACCGTCTTGTAGGCGTCGTCCGCGGGCGACAGGCCCAGAAGGCCGCCTGTCGACTTGTTGCCGAAATCGTCCTTTACAACCTCCCGGCGCGGCGTGGCGACAATCACCAGCGTTTCGCCGCCCCGCAGGACGGTGAACGCAATTTCGTCCCCGGCGCCAAGACGGGTCACCATCATCAAATCATCAAATGTATCGACCCGGCTCCCGCCAGCCGCAACGATGATATCGCCCGGCAGGAACCCTGCGGCCTCAGCCGCCGAGCCCGTCGCGACGCGGCCGATGCGCGGCTCGATCACGAGGTCGCCGAAAGTCATGATCAGCGCCCAGAAAATGCCGATCGCGAGGACAAAATTCGAAACCGGGCCCGCCGCGACGATTATGGCCCGCGCCCAGACCGGCTTGAAGTGGAAGCAGACTTTGCGCTCTTCCGGCGTCAATCGCCGGGCGAGGTCCGCTTCCTGCCCCGGTTTTGGAAACTGGGTCGTCGCCGGATGGTCCTGGTCTGACGCAACTTCAGCGCCCGGATCCGACGCCGGACCGGCGTCACCGAAAAACTTCACGAAGCCGCCGAGCGGCAGGAGCGAAATTCGCCACTCGGTGCCGTGCCTGTCCGTCCAGCGCGCCAGCACCTTGCCGAAGCCGATCGAAAAGACATCAACCCGGACGCCCAGCATGCGCGCCGCAGCAAAATGTCCATACTCATGGACAAACACAATGACGCTCAGAAGCAAGATGAACGAAACAACAAAAACCGGAAGCAGGACAAGATTTTCCGGCGCGAACAAGGCCCAGTTCATGAATGTCGCCTCTTCATCGATCGAAGACCTTTCGCATCAGGCGGCGGCGCGCGCCGCGATTGAAGCTTCGGCAAGCGCGCGCGCTTCCGCGTCGGCCGCTGTCGCTTCATCGAGGCACGAGAGGCGCGCCGGCCCGTTGCGCCGGCCAATCTGGTCGAGAACGTGATCGGCTACGCTGGCGATGTCCAGAAACTTGAGACGACCCGAAAGAAACGCCGCGACCGCCGCTTCGTTCGCCGCGTTGAGGACGGCCGGCGTAATCCCGCCGCGTTCGACCGCCTCACGGGCAAGGCGCAGCGCCGGAAACCGTTCAGGATCCGGGTTCTCGAATGTCAGCTGCTTTAGCGCCGCAAAATCAAGACGCGCCGACGGGCTGGGGCTCCGGTCCGGCCACGCAAACGTCGAGGCGATCGGCGTCCGCATGTCGGGCGTGCCAAGCTGCGCAAGCACCGATGCATCGACATACTCAACCATCGAGTGAATGACCGACTGGGGATGAACCAGAATGTCAATATTCTGCGACGGGATCGGGAAGATGTGCGAGGCTTCAATCAGCTCAAGGCCCTTGTTCATCATGGTCGCGGAATCGACCGAGATCTTCGCGCCCATGGACCAGTTCGGGTGCGCGACCGCTTGTGAGGGCGTCACCGCCGTCATCTCGGCGCGTGACCATGTGCGGAACGGCCCGCCGGAGGCGGTCAGGATAAGTCGCGCGACACGGTGCGGTCGCTCGAAATCAAAAACCTGAAAAATCGCATTGTGCTCGGAATCGACGGGAAGCAGCACGCCGCCGGACTGGCGCACGGCGTCCATCACGACATCGCCTGCGCACACGAGGCATTCCTTGTTGGCGAGCGCGATCGCCGCGCCGCGTCTTGCGGCGTTAAGGGTCGGCTTCAAGCCCGCCGCGCCGACGATCGCCGC
>DNZB01000253.1 GCA_003506635.1 Parvularcula sp. | reverse complement strand
CATCCGCCCGCGCCTGCGGCAGGCCCGCGGCGCGGGCGCGGAGAAACGAAAAATCCTTCTCCGCATCAGGCGACAGCGCAGCGATCTCACCGGGATCGGCGAGGGCGAGCGTCAACTGGTCGGCGCAGAAATCCGCCGAAAAGATGCGCAGGCCCGCCGCGAGGATGAGCGCTGACAAGGTCAAAGGCGCACCCTCAATCCGGCCAACGCCGCCGCGCCCGGCTCCCCGAAGCCGGAGACGTCCTGATAATCCGTATCCGTTGCATTCTCGACGCGGCCGTATAGTTCAAAGCGCTCTGAAAGCGCCCACGCGGCGCGCAGGTCAAGGCGCACGAAAGCGTCGTTCGCTGACGGAAAATCCGCTTCGCGTCCGTTTACGATGACGCTCGCCGACAAGGCGAGCGCGGGCGCCGGCGTCCAGTCGAGGACAGCGGTCCCCTTATGGCGCGGCGTGCGGAGAAGTTCGGTCCCCGCGCCCTGATCGATCGCGTCCGTCAGCGTGTAGGCCGCGCTCGCCCGCAGCGTTTGGGCGAGGCGCCAATCGATTTCGACCTCAACCCCCCGCGCCCGCGTCCGGTCGATGTTGAAGAAACCGTTTCGGGCGAGATCAAAGTCGATCTGGCTGCGCACTTTCGTCTGGAAGAACGTCGCACGCGCCGTCAGGAAAGGATCATCGCCGCCGAGCCGCCTTTCGATCCCGGCGTCGATCCCTCTGGCGCGTTCAGGGCGCAGATCGGGGTTCGGCGCGATCCCGAACTGGTCGAAATTCAGCTCAAAGAGCGTCGGCGCGCGGAATCCCTCGCCCCAGCTCGCGCGGAGGACCCAGCCCTCAATTCCCGACCACGCCGCCGCGACGCGCGCGGTCGTCGCGCCTTCGAAATTCGAGAACTCGTCGCGCCGCGCGCCGGCGGTGAGAACAAGCCGGTCCAGCGGCTCGGCCTCGACGACGCCGAACAAAGCGCCCGCCGTCGCGCTTTCATCGACGCCCGAAACGTCGACCGACGTCGTTTCGGCTTCGGCGCCGCCGATGAACCGAAAGCGGTCCGCCAAGGGAATATTCGCGATATAATCCGCAGTCAGACGATCGCCCTCGGCGGCGAAGGTTTCGGCGCCTCGATCCTCGTTGCGGCGATCGACGGCGGCGTAGGCGAGGGTCAAGGCGCCGTTAAGTCCCTTATAGCCGCGCCCGTCAGCATGGCGCAGGACGCCGGAGAACGAATAGTCCTGCGTGTCCTCCGTTTCGAGCGTGTCGGCGAGCGTGAACGCCGGCGGCGGGAAGCCGTCTATCCCGGCGCGCGAGTCGCTGAAGCGCGCGGTCGCCTCCGCGCTCCAGACGCCGCTGACCTTCGCCCGCCCGCGCAGCGACGCGGCGAGCGAACGAAATCCGTCGGCTTCAGCGCCGCCTCCGGCGCGCGAAATTCCATCCGTGCGAATGCCGGAGACGGTCGCGCGAAAAAATGTCTCGCCGTCTCCGACCGCCGCCGTTGCGCCGCCGCGCGCCGTGCCGAAGGAGCCGCCCTCCACAAACGCCGACAGCGGCGCGCCCGGCCCCATGGTGCTGATCGACACGACGCCGCCGATCGCGTCGGCGCCGTAGAGGATGCCTTGCGGCCCGCGCAGGATCTCGATGCGTTCGATATCGACGAGGTCAAGATTGGCGAGGTTGAACCCGCCTTGCGGCGCCGCCGGATCATTGACGACGACCCCGTCGATCAGAACGAGCGTCTGCCCGCTCGTCGCGCCGCGCAGACGCGCGCTCGCGAATCCGCCCGCCGAGCCATTGCGCGCGATGGCGACGCCCGCCGCATCGCGGAGCGCGTCGGCGACGAATGCGTATTGGCGCTGCTTCAGGACTTCGGCGTCGATGACGGTGACGCTTGAGCCGGTCTCGGCGGCGGGACGCTCAAGGCGCGTTGCGGAAACGACAATCCCGCCGTCAGGCGCGGCCGCGCCCGCGGCGGCGGGGATAAAAAAGGCGAACAGGCAAATACATCGTAGGCGGATCATCTCCGGCGACTCCCTTATTCGGTTTCAAGGATGTCGCCGCAACGGGTTTCCGCATTCCGCAGCTTTTCCCGGCTGCAGAAAGGACGACGCCGACGGCAGGTCTCCTGGCTTAGCGGGTCATCGCCCTCGCCGCGCCTTCCCGGCCCTTTAGGAAGCCAGTGGCGTCATTGCGGGAGGGCATCGCCGCTTACAGTTGCGGGCACAGCCGCGGATTTTCGCCGCATTCCCTATTCTCCCCCCATCCGGGGGGCACCGTCGCAAGAAATCGTAGCGGGTCCGGGGCGGGGTGCGCAAACAAAACCGTCAACCGGATGTTAACACTTGAAGATCAAGGGGTTGCCGCGTTCCGGCTAACGCGCCTGTAACAATCTGCAAAAGCCGATGCACCAAAGCAACAATGCGGCTGCGATCTCGCCCTTTCCCCTTGCCTTGGTTAAGAAAGGGACTGTTTTCGGGTGCATGAATTGGCTAGTTAAAGCGCAACGTCGAGGGTCTCGCATCCGCGTGGCCGCAGTCTGTTCACCTGAGGAGGGGACTTCATGAAACTCAAGACCACCCTGTTCGCAGCCGCCGCCACGCTCGCGGTTGCTCCGGCCGCGCACGCTTATCAGGGCTTTTATGGGACGATCGGCGCGGGCTTGAACTATCTTCAGCCGGACCAGGACGTCGAATCGGCTGGTTTTTCGCCGGCGTTCGACTCGGAAGCCGACTACAAGAACGGCATCGGCGTTTACACCGCGCTCGGTTATGACTGGGGCAACAAATACCGCGGTGAACTCGAGTTCGCCTACCGCCAGAACGACGCCCGGCACTATGCCGGCGACGGCCTTGGCTTTTCGGGCTGGCCGGCGCTCGACGGCGACCTTCAGGCCTATTCGGTCATGTTCAACGTGATCCGCGATTTCGACACCGGCGGCAATCTGACGCCTTATGTCGGTCTCGGCCTCGGCGGCGCGAGCTTCAAGAATCAGGTGACGGGCCCGGACGCCGGTTTCGGCGCGCTCGTGATCGACGACTCGAACAAGCGCCTCGCCTATCAGGCGATCGCGGGCGTGGCGGTCAAACTGGCGGAGGGCCTCGCGCTTGACCTGTCGTACCGCTATTTCGCGGCGGCCGGCACGCCGAAATTCGACGGCACGATCGGCGGCAGCCCGGTTTCGATCCGTCACGACTACGACACGCACAGCTTGTTCGCGGGCCTGCGCTGGAACTTCGGCGCGGCGGCGGCCCCGGCCGCGACGCAGTACAAGGATTGCTGGGACGGCTCGTCCGTGCCGGTCGCGTCCGAGTGCCCGCCGCAGCTGACCGAACAGCAGGCAGCGAACCTCGATCCGGTCAATGTCATCGTCTACTTCGACTATGACAAGGCGAACCTGACGCCGGAAGCCTCGAACCTCATCAAGGAGGCCGCGGCCCGCGCGCTCGCCAATGATGTCGACGCCGTCGTCGTCTCGGGCCACGCTGACCGCTCGGGCGGCTCAGCTTACAACCAGGCCCTGTCGGAGCGTCGCGGCTCGGTCGTTCGCGATGCGCTCATCGCCAACGGGATCGCGGCCGACAAGATCCGCATGGAAGCCTATGGCGAAGACAAGCCCGCCAAGCCGACGGAAGACGGCGTGCGCGAGCCGCTCAACCGCCGTACGGAAGTCACGATCAGCTTCCAGTAAGACTTTCGCGAAAGCGAGACCGGAACCGGCGCAGCGCAGGCTGCGCCGGTTTTGTTTTACGCTGTTCACAACGACCGGAGCCGCGGCCGGCTGTTCGCCAAGG
>DNZB01000147.1:2016-4793 GCA_003506635.1 Parvularcula sp. | reverse complement strand
TGAAGCCGATCGACTTCCTGCGCGAGAAGATGCGCAAGGAAACGAAGTAGGGACTGTTCGTGCTGATCGAATTGCTGCTCCTCGCCAGCGCGGCGAGCGCGCCGGCGTTTATCGATGCAGGGGCGGCGATCCCGGCGGCGATCATCGACATGCGCTATGCAGGCGACAATAATTTCACCGGCGCGCGCATCGACGGCTACAAGCGCGCAAAATGCCTGCTGACGCCGCCCGCCGTCGACGCCTTGTCGCGCGCCGGCGCCGACCTTCAGGCGATGGGACTGACGCTCCGCATTTTCGACTGTTACCGCCCGCAGCGCGCGGTCGATCACTTCGTGCGCTGGGCGGCGAGCGGCGATCAGCGGACGAAGGCGGACTATTTTCCGAACATCGAGAAATCGCGCCTCTTCGCAGAAGGCTATATCGCCGAGCGCTCCGGCCATTCGCGCGGGTCGACGGTCGACCTGACCATCGAAGGCCTCGATATGGGCGGGCCATTTGATTTCTTCGATCCCCTTTCGAACACCGCCGATCCACGCGTCGGCGTTCCGCAACACGCGAACCGGCTGCTGTTGAAGCTCGTGATGGAAAAACACGGGTTCCGCGCCTACGCGCTCGAATGGTGGCATTTCACGCTGGCGGAGGAGCCCTATCCGGAGACGTATTTTGATAAGCCGGTGAAGTGATCCCCTTCTCCCCTCTCCCGCTTGCGGGAGAGGGGCCGGGGGGGGGGGGGCGTGTCTTTCAGAACTGAAGGCGGCGCGTGCGGGACCACCCTCACCCCTAACCCCTCTCCCGCAAGCGCGGGAGAGGGGGACCCGAGCAAACCTCCACTCGCACTTCGCTATCGCGCACGTTAGAAGGGCCGCCCGAAATATGACGGCCGGTAGAAATGACCTTCAAATCCGATTTCCTCCGCATTCTCGACGAGCGCGGCTTCATCCATCAAGGCACGAACCTTGATGGGCTCGACGCGCGCCTCATGGCGGGCGTCGTCACCGGCTATATCGGCTTTGACGCGACCGCGCGCTCGCTGCACGCGGGCAGCCTCATCCAGATCATGCTTCTCCACTGGCTTCAGGAGACAGGGCATCGCCCCATCGCGCTGATGGGCGGGGGAACGACGAAGGTCGGCGACCCGACGGGCCGCGACCAGCAGCGCGCGCTGCTGACCGACGCCGACATCAACGCCAACATCGCCGGGATCAAGGGCGTTTTTTCCAGGTTCCTGAAATTCGGCGACGGCCCGACCGGCGCGCTGATGGTCAACAATGACGACTGGCTGTCGAAGCTCGGCTATGTCGAGTTCCTGCGCGATTACGGGACCGAGTTCACGATCAACCGCATGCTGACCTTTGATTCCGTCAAGCTGCGGCTTGAGCGCGAAAGCCCGATGACGTTTCTCGAATTCAACTACATGCTGATGCAGGCCTATGATTTCCACGAGCTCCATCGCCGCACCGGATGCGCGCTGCAGATGGGCGGCTCCGACCAATGGGGCAACATCGTCAACGGCGTCGAGCTTTGCCGCCGCAAGGACGGCGCCGAGGTTTTCGGCCTGACGACGCCGCTGTTGACGACCGCGTCGGGCGCGAAAATGGGCAAGACGGCCGGCGGCGCCGTCTGGCTCAACGCCGACATGTTTTCGCCTTATGATTACTGGCAGTACTGGCGCAATGCCGAAGACGCCGATGTCGGCGTCCTTCTCGCGCGCTTCACCAAGTTGCCGATGGACGAGGTGACTCGCCTCGCCGCGCTCAAGGGCGCGGAAATCAACGAGGCGAAAAAAACGCTGGCGAACGAAGCGACCGCCCTCCTGCACGGCCGCGCCAGCGCCGCAGACGCCGCCGAGACGGCGCGCCGGACCTTCGAGGAAGGCGCGGCCGCCGAGGGCCTTCCGTCGATCGCGGTCGAGGCGGAGCGCCTCGCCGCCGGCTACTCTCTGCTCGATGCCTTCGTAGAGACGGGCCTTGTCGCTTCCAAGGGCGAAGCGCGCCGCCATATCGCGGCTTCGGCGCTCAAGGTGAATGATGTTCCCTGTACGGAGGAGCGCCCGCTGGCGCCGCGCGACCTGAAGGACGGGGCGATCAAGCTCTCGATCGGCAAGAAAAAGCACGCTCTAGTGCGGGTCCGCGAGACTTCATGACCGCTTACTTCGGCGGCGCTTTCGGCGCTTCTTCCCGGCCGCCTTCGAACATTCGGCGCAAGACGCCGGGCGCAAGCGCGGACAGCGGGTTCACCGTCACGCGCGGCTCGGTCGCCGGTCCGTCGATCGTATAAGCGAGCGCCAGGACGCCTTCGCCCTCGCGATTGACGAAAAGCTCGCCGATGAGCGGCGTGCGGCCGAGGATTGAATTGACGCCGTAAGCGGGCGCGACGGCGCCGGAAAGATTGAACTCACCCGCGCCGACGCCGAAGGAACCTTGCGCCGTCATGCCGACCGAAGGCCCGGTCGCGCGCGCCTCCTTGACGCGGACGGCGCCCTTGTCGAGCGCAAACTTCGCCGACGCCGAGGAAAGTTCGATGCCGTCGCCGTTTACGAGATCGGCAAGCCCGGTCAGCGACCCGGCCGCGAATATTTTCGCAAGGATCGGCGCGTTGACGACGCGAAGGTCGCTCGCTTCCAGCGATCCGGGGCGGGGGCGCCCTTCATCGGCCGAAAGGTCGAGCGTCAGTTGACCCTGCCCGCCCCTGATCGAGGTGACGCCAAAAACGCCCCTCATGAAGGCGCCGAGGTCTTCCGTGCGCGCCTCGACATACTGGTCGGTCATCGCGCCTTC
>DNZB01000147.1:0-1688 GCA_003506635.1 Parvularcula sp. | reverse complement strand
AGGCTGAGCAGCTCGATCGCGCCGCCAGCGCGCCGAAAGTCGAGCGAGGCGTCGCGCCAGGCGGCGGCGTTCCGGAGATCGAGCTGTTCGATGCGGGCGGTGAGTTCGACGGCAGGCTCCGGCGACGCGCCGCCGCCGCCGCCTTCGACGAGATCGCGCATCATCGGGCCGGCGTTGAGATAACGGCCCGTCGCGGTGATTTGAAGCGCCCCCGCCGGCGCACGCGCCGCAGTGAGCGACAGGTCCGCCGCGCCGTCGAGCCTGAAAACGGGAAGCGATGCAGACGCCAGTGCGCCGCCCGGAAGAAACGCCGCCTCGCCTTCGAGGTTGAGGCCCTCGCCCTCGACGAAAATATTTTTGACGCCGATCCCTTCGGCGCCAAAGGCGATCGAGGCGCGCCCCGCCGCCGGCGCGCCGTTGGGCTTCAGCCAGCCGAGCCGGTCGACGAGGATCGCGGCTTTGGCGAAATCGGCTTCGACTTCCATCGTGCGAAAGGCGCTGAGATCGCCCTTGGCCTTCAGTTTGAAGTCGACGTCGCCTTGCACGAGCTGGCGCGAGGGAACGCCGAAAAGATCGGCGGCTTCGGAATCGGCGACGCCTTCGAGCGCCAAAACCGTTTTGTCGCCGGCGCCGTGGAAACGCTGGCGCCAGTCGAAGGAGACCGGCGCAGAAGCGAGCGCGCCCTTGCCCTTCACCACGAGGCCGTCCGTCCTCAGCGTCAGAACGCCGGACGCGCCTTCAAGATCGACATCGTTGAAAACCGCGTCGACGCGCGCGCCTGAAAATCGCGCGGTCCCCTCATAGCGATAAGAATCGGGCGGCGCGACGGAAAGGTTCGGGCGGCTGATCTTCACGCGCGCGTCGACAGGCCCCTTGAATTGCGACGGCGTCAACTTCGTCTCTTTGAGGATCGCGAGCGGGGGCTCGGCCAGCACTGTCATGATGTTCTGCGCGTCGCCCGCGGCGCGAAAGCTGAAATGCGCAAGCTCGCCCTTCGGCGCGATCACCGGAATATCGACGAGGCCCTCGGTGATCGCGACGCCGTTTACTTCACCGCGCGCCGCGTCAAAGCGAAAGCTGTTGCCGCGAAGGACGCCGCGCCCAGAAACGCGCCGAAGAGGCGTCATGCCCGGCGCATATTCGACGACGGCGTCCGCGGCGCGAAACGACAGGGCCATGGCGTCATCGGGGACGACGCCGTCGGCGCCGACCGCGCCCGCGGGGAGGTCGATGACGAAGTCGAGCGCCGAAAATGTCCCGGCGCCGATCCGCTCGCTGACGAATTTCCGGGCGCCTTGGGCGACTTTTTCCGGCCAGATCGTGATGAGACGCGCAACCCCGATCGCGCCGTCGATCTTCAAGGCGCCCTTGACGGCGGGCGATTTCCCCTCAGCGCGCGCCAGAGACAACCCGCCTGACAGTTCAAGGCCGCCCGCCGACGCCGTCAGCGAGGAAAGTTCAAGCGCGCGCGCGGCGACCTTGTATTCGCCCCTCGCCGCCGTTTTTTCGAGCGCGAGCGGCGCCGGAAAAAGTCCGGGCGGGGCGACGACGATATCGGCGCCTTCAAGGTCGAAGGCGATGCGCTCGATTTTTCGCGAGCCTTCAACGAGGAAAAGCTGCGCGGCGCCTGAAACGCCGCCCTTGCCGAGCGCGGAAACGACGCTCGCCCGTTCGATGTCGAAGGCGTT
>DNZB01000174.1:2388-18258 GCA_003506635.1 Parvularcula sp. | reverse complement strand
GTTCGCCACTATCATGGCTTCGATCCCGACCTCTTTGCCGCCGAAACGGCGCCGCGCGAATCGGGCGCGCCGCTGATCCTGTCGGTCGGACGCCTCCGCAACAAAAAGGGCCACGATACGCTGATTGAGGCCTGCGCAGCGCTACGCCAGCGCGGCGTCGTCTTCCGGTGCCAGATCGTCGGCTATGGCCCCGAAGAAGCGCGGCTGAAAGCGATGATCGCGGTGCGCGGCCTTGACGCCGAGATCTCGCTGCTCGGCAAGCTGCCGCATGCTGAAATCGTGCCGTTGATGGCCGGGGCAAGCGTTTTCGCCCTGCCCTGCCGGATCGACGAAGACGGCGATCGCGACGGCGTTCCCAACGTCATTCTCGAGGCGATGGCCTCCGGGCTTCCAGTTGTCGCAACCGACGTCTCCGGCGTTCCAGAGGCGGTCCGGCACGAGATGACTGGCCTTCTCGTAAAACCGGATGACAGCGCCGCGCTCGCGAATGCAATTGCGCGCATTTTCGCCGATCCGCGCGCTAGCGCGCAAATGGGCCAGCGCGGCCGAGAACTCGTGCGGGCGCAATTCTCGCGCGACGTCGCAGCGCCGCCGCTCATTGCCGACCTGAGGGCGCATTCAAAGCGCGGTCCCGTCGAGGTCGCCTATATCGTCAAGGGATTCCCGCGCCTGTCGGAAAGTTTCATCACCAACGAAATCCTCATTCTTGAGGGCAACGGTCTCCCAATGCGGATTTTCGCCCTGAAGCCGGGCGAAAGGATCGCACGCAATGTTATCGCCAACATGCGCACCCCGCTCGACACCCTGCCCTGCCTGACATCCCTTTCCGATACGAAACTCTCAAAATGGCTCCTCGAAAATGTGAGCCAGTTCAGCGTACCGCTCGCCAGGCTGATACTAAAGCGGCCTCGTGCGCTGCTCCGCACCGCGGCCGAAGCGATCGCTATGATGCGGCGCTATCGCGGCGCGAACGGCGCGCCGCGAAAAGTCTTCATAAAAGAGTTTCTGCAAGCCGCTTACATCGCGGACGCGCTAATCGCGGCCGGCGGCGCGCGCCATCTCCACGGCCATTTCTGTCATGGCGCGACGACGGTCACCTCCTTCGTTTCCAGAATAACCGGCATTCCCTTCTCCTTCACGGCGCATGCCAAGGATATCTACCAGGCGGAGCTCAATCCCGGCGATCTTCTCACCCGCAAGCTGGACGCCGCCCGCTTTGTCGTCACCTGTACGGATGCGAATTGCCGCCATCTCGTCCATCAATTCGGCGCGCTCGCCGCGCATCGGGTTCGCACGATCTATCACGGACTCGACATTTCGCGCTTTCACCCGCGCTCGACGCCGGCCAATGACGGCGCCGTTCGCGTCCTGTCTGTCGGACGCCATGTCGAGAAAAAGGGATTCGCCACGCTTATTCGCGCCTGCGACTTGCTCCGGCGGCAGGGCCTCGCCATCACATGCGAGATTGTTGGGGAGGCTGGCGAGGAAACCGCGTCCCTCGAAGGCCTCATTGCAACGCTTGGCCTTGGCGACCTCGTTCGCCTCACGCCCCCAGAGCCGCAGACCGCCCTGGCCGAAACCTATGCCCGCGCGACGATTTTCGCCTTGCCTTGCGTCATCCTCGACAATGGCGATCGCGATGGCATCCCGAACGTACTCGCCGAAGCAATGGCGACGGGCCTGCCCATCGTCACGACGCCCGTCTCCGGCATTCCGGAAATCGTCGAAGACGGGATCAACGGCATCTTCGTTCCGCCCAATGACGAAGCGGCGCTCGCCGAAGCGATCAAGCGCGTCGCTGCGGATTCGGAGCTGCGTGCGCGCCTTGGCGAGTCGGCGCGGCGGACGATTATTGAAAAATTTGATTCGAGCAAGACGACGATGGAATTGCAAAAGCTCTTTGCGGCGGCCCCGGAACGAGTGGCGGCGGAATGAGCGCGCGCGCGTCATCCCTCGCTTCAACGGCGCCCGTGATCGACTGCATCGTCGACCGCAATGAATGCGGTCCGGCGACGGCGGACGAGATCTTGCGCGGCGATTTTTTCTTTAACGGCGAGCCTCATCATCTCGGCAGGCGCTTCGACTGGCGAACCAATCCGTCGCGCGACATAGAGTGGCTCATCCTGCTGCACAAATTCTATTATGCGCCGTGTCTTGTCGAGAAAGCGGCGCGATCAGGCGATATGCGCTATTTCGATCGCTGGACGACGCTGACAGCGGACTGGATCGAAGCGGGGATCGAGCCTGGCTTCATCGCCGCGGATGTTACCGGGCGGCGGATCCAGAATTGGGTTTACGCCTGGCACGGCGCGATGCGCGCAGGGCTCCTTCATCATGCGCCGCGCGGATTTGAGACGCGCCTCGTCGGCGCAATCGATGCGCAGACATCCTGGTTGTGGGACAATCTTCATTCGAAGCGGAATCACAGGACGCTCGAGCTTTACGCGATCCTCCTTTCCGCATTCGGCTTTCCGCAACTTCCCCAGACGCAGCGCCGGCTCGACTTCGCCATCGCCGCCCTTGAGGAGAATGCACTTGCCGATTTTCGCGCCGATGGCGGGCATTGCGAGCAGTCAACGCATTATCACTGCGTCGCACTGCGCAACTTCCTGAACGCCGTCGCTTTGATGGAAAACAACGGCGTCGCGCCCCCGCCGGCGATGCTGGCGCGGCTTGATCGCGCAAAGACCTTTGCGCGCGCCATCCACCGTCCAGATGGCGAGATCGCCGCGCTCAGCGACGCTGATGGCGGAAGTTATCTTGAGATGCTCGACGAGGCCGCGCCGTCGCGCCCGATTCTTTTCCCTGAAAGCGGCTATGCGGTCTTCGCCGGCCCGCCGTCGCGCGAAAGCAGCTGGCTCATCTTCGACTGCGGCCCCCTTGGCGCGGGAAATCACGGCCATTTCGACGCCCACAGCGTCGAGCTGTTTGGACGGGGCGCGCCGCTTATCGTCGATCCCGGCCGCTACACTTATGATGAAAGCGGCGAGATGAACTGGCGCGCGGCTTTCCGCTCGACGGCGGCGCATTCAACCGTCGAGATCGATGGCCGCAACCAGACGCGCTATGCGCAAGGCAAGCGAAAAATGAAAATCGCGGGCCCAGCGCCGCAAACGCGCGTTTTAAGCTTCGAGCCGTCGGCGGGCCGCGCCTTCATCCATTCGCGGATCGAAAGCGCTGAATACGCCGCCGTTCATCATCGCCGCATTCTCTTTTTGCGGGAGGACTACTTTGTCGTTGTCGACGATATCCTTTCGACTGAAGCGCATGACTGCCGGCTTCGCTGGCAGCTGTCGCCCGAGGCCTCTTGCGGCGCAATCCTTTCGCCGGCTGACGACTTCGTTCGACTCGCTTCGCCAAACCTGTCGATCGTCACCCAATGTAATTCCTCGGCGGACGCAAATCTTGAGGTCGGCTGGGTGTCGCGCCGCTATGGAGTGAAGACTAAGGCGCTCCGCCTATGCATCGCTGCGCGCGGCGCTCAACTCCAGTTTGTCAGCGTCCTGTCGCCGCTTGGGTCCGACGATGATGCGCCTGCGGTCGAACTGGCCCGACGCGGGAAGGCGGCTCTTCTTCGCGTGTGGCGCAACGAGGCCGGCGAAGAAATATTAATTCCGGCGATCGGCGCCGAGAACGAGGCGGCGCCACTCCTCCTTTCCTCGGAAGGAACGCGAGCATGACGGCCGCCGCATGCCAGGATTCCCTCAGTGATGTCGGCGCGATTTCGCCGCCATCTGCGCCAGCGCTGATCGCGGCGTTCAATGCGGCGCTGGCGGCGGCCGGCGCAGAGGCCTCCGTCGCGAGCCTGACGATTGACCGGGTGCGGCATACGCCGGAGCGGAAGCTCGTAGCCGGCGTCACAGCTTCCTGCGTGCGAGGCCGTGAACGCTTCGCGCAGATATTTGGCGTTCGCTTTTTCCCTGAGGGCGCGTCGGCAGAGCGAATGGAGAAGGCGCGTCAGGGCCGGATAGCGCCGTCGCGGCTCGGGCCGGGGCTCTTGCATCTCGCCGATGTCGGCGCCGTCGCCTGGGCGTTTCCCAACGACCGAAAGATTGAGAGCGCGCATGTCTTCGCCAGCGTCGAGGGTTTTTCAAACGCCGTCTTCCGACGACTCTCCGGTTCGGCCGAATTCTCCCGCGCATCGGTTAGGGGCGTGACGATCCTTCGCTATGTGCCTGAACATGGGTGCACTGCGCGGATTGATCTTGATGGGGAGCCGTTCGCCCTGATCGCGAAACTCGCGAGCGATGACCGGGGAGAGATCGGGCTCGCGGCCATGCGCGCCATCCGTCATTCCGATGTAGAATTATGCCCGGCGCCGATCGCTTCGATACCAAGGTTTAACCTTGCTATTCAGTCGATGGCGCAAGGCGCGCCGCTTTCGCCGGAGACTTATCTCGACCCTCGGACGGGCGCTGTAGAACAAGCCATGACGCTTCTTGCGCGGCTTCACCAAACGCCGCCGCCGGCGCGGCTGCCGCGCCTCGATACGCGCGCCGACTTTCAGAAGACGATGGACCGCCTTTCTGCTTTTTCAGATCGCGCGGCCATCTCCGCACGGAGCCTCCTCAGGGCGCAAGACCCGCCGTCGCCGCCGGCGCGTGAGACGCTCCTTCATGGTGACCTCCATTTCGGGAATATCCTCGTCGAAAAGGATCGCGGCGTACTGATCGATTTCGACGCCGCGAAGGCGGGCGCGCCGGAACATGACCTTGGCGGATTCCTCGCCGCCCTGATCTGGCGCGGCGCCATATGCGGCACGTCGGAGACGGCGCTTTTAACAATGCTCGTCGGCGCCGTTAACGCCTATCTTCATGTCGCACGCGCACCGCTCGATCTTGGCTTCTTGACCTGGCGGATTGGCGAAGCGCTGATTTCCGAGCGTCTCGCCCGCAGCCTGACCCGGATGAAGCCCGGCCGCATCGGCGCCTACGCGCCGCTTCTCGATTGGAGCGCGCGCGCATTTCGCGGCGACCTTGCGGGGGCGCTTTCATGACGACGGCCTTCACTCAGCGAACGAGCTGGCAACTGCTCCGGCGCTTCTGGCCATTCTACTTCAAGGATCGGGCGCTCGTGGTCGCGTCCTACGCCGCGGGTCTTGCAGCGACGGTCGCAACGATTGCGGCGGCGCTCCCCCTTAAATATCTGATCGACTCGGTCCTGGCGGGCAACGCGCCGCGCGATTGGGTCGCTCAATATCTCGGTGCGCTCCAGAAGCCGGCGGCGATCGGCATCCTCGCAGTCGCCATAGCGGCCTTGGCCGCCGCCGCCGCCGCCGCATCTGCATTTGAAAAAACTCTCAACGCGAGACTACGCGAGAAAATGACCGCCCGACTACGCGAGGCGTTGCTTGCTGATATCCTGTGCCGGCCGCTGGCGGCGCTCGCCTCGTACCGCGCCGGCGAAGTGACGCTGCGGCTCATCGATGATACCGGGCAGGTCGCGCGGTTGTTCTGCAAGACGGCGCCAGTCGCTTTCCGGCACATCGCGACAACCATCTTGACGCTCGGCGCGATGGCGATGATCCATCCCGCGCTGGGCGCGCTCGGCCTCTTCATTATCGTCAGCCTTGCGTTCTTCGTCCGGCGCGCCGCCGGCGCCCTCCAGGAGACGTCTCGCGAAAAGCGCGCCCGCGAAGGCGCCGTTTCGGGCTTTGCCCTGGAAATTGTTCGAAATGTCCGATTCATTCGCGCCGCAGGCGGCGAGTCCGAGACACAGGCGCGATTCAAAGCGCGGAATAACGACACGTTGACGGCGGGCGTCCGTGAGACGCGCGCCGCCGTCTCCCTTGAACAAAGGATGCAAATCGCGAACGGCTTCGCGCTGGCGATTATCACCGGCGCAGGCGGGTATCTGGCGCTGCGCGGGAGTTTTTCGGTCGGGGACCTTGCCTTGTCATTATCCTTCCTGACTCAGCTCTTGAAGCCGGTCGAGAAAATCAACGACCTCGCCTCGTCTATCACCGGCGCCCTCGTTCGCGCCGAGCGTCTCGACGGATTTCACGCCGCGCCGCGCGCGCAAGCGCGAATTGACCGCCCTGCCGCATTCACCGGTCCCCTGCGGCTTGAGCATGTCCGCTTCGGCTACGGGGCGGACGCGCCGATTCTCAACGATGTCAGCTTCACGCTTTTGCCGGGCCACAGCGTCTGGGTGCGGGGGGCAAGCGGCGCCGGCAAGAGCACGCTGATCGACATTATCCTGCGGCTTTACGAGGCGAGCGAGGGTTCGCTTAGCATCGGCGCGACGGCGGCGGCCGATCTTGACCCCGCGCGCTGGCGCACGGCGTTCGGCGTCATGCTCCAGGACCGGCGCCTGCTTGCCGGAACCATTCGAGAGGCGGTCGAGTTCGGCAACGGCCGGCTTTCTGACGAACAGATCCTTTCAGCCCTTATGGACGCTTCGCTGGCGGAAAGGGTCGCAACCCTTGCGGATGGAGTCGACGCCGTGATCGGCGAGGAGGGCGGAAATTTTTCCGGCGGAGAGCGCGCGCGGCTATGCCTTGCCCGCGCACTTGCAAGCCAGCGCCCTATACTCATTCTCGATGAGCCCCTCGCCAACCTCGATCTGCATTCGCAGCGCGAAGTCCTTGCCGCCTTGGCGCGGCTGCGGGGTCGCCGCACGCTTCTCATCGTCTCGCATCAGCCCATTCCGCGCGCTGCGATCGACCGGGTCATCGATCTTGAGAACGGCGTGACAAGCGACGCTGAAGCGGGTCGGGCGGCGTCATGATGCCGATCATAAGTCAGTGCCGCAAACTCATTGGAGCGCGCATCGCTGCTGACTTTCCGCAAATCCCGCCTGGATCAGAGTGGACGCGCAATTTTGCGCGGCTCGATTGCGCTTCGGCCGATCGCGCTGAGCCGGCCCATTCAAAGAAAGGCGCAGCGCCCTTGCGCGTAAACCTCGCGCTGGTTCGCAAGTGCGACGCGGCGATAGTGTTTGCCGACGGCTGACGGGCGTCTGTGCGCTCTGCAATTGACGTCTTTGCGCCGCCGAGGGTCTGCGCCCTATCCATGGCGCGCCCCGCCCGCAGCAATGGCTGACAGGAGCGGCCGGCCTCGGGCTCGCCGCGTTCGATCGCTTCGGTCTTGGGCCGGTTGACCTGGATGCAGCGAAGTTCGCCGCCGAACTCGATTTCGGGGAAGAGGCCGGCGGCGGACGGAATAAAGCAATCCGCTCCTTCGTCATCAATTACAGAAACGTCGTTGGCGCGTTTGGTGACGGGATATTCATGATTTTTCGCGCCCACAAACGTTTCGCAAAGACATTCAAAATCGCGCTCGCGATCCGCGCCGACCGGATTGGGCGCGCGTGCGCGATCCTCATCGGCGCTTTGCGCCTGCCGAAGGAGGTAGCCGCATGAAGCCGCGCCTCATCTTTTACTGCCAGCACTCCCTCGGGATGGGGCACCTCGTCCGCTCGCTGGCGCTGTGCGATGCGCTGACGGCGTCATTCGACGTGACTTTGCTCAATGGCGGGCGCTGGCCTGATAGTTTTGCACGCCCGCGAGACATTCGCGTCGTCGACCTGTCGCCGATCGGCATGGCCGAAGACGCGTCCATCTTCAGTCTTGACGGTCTTGCGATCGATGATGCGATGGCGCTTCGGCGCGCCGCGATCGAGGCGAACGTAATGGACCGACGGCCGGACGCCGTCCTCATCGAGCTCTATCCGTTCGGAAGAAAGAAGTTTCGCGCTGAGATCGAACGACTCATCGACCTCTCCCATAGCGCAGTCATCGCTTCCAGCGTGCGAGATATTCTCGTCAATAACCGGCATGACCAGCAACGCCATGACGATCGCGCCGCGGCGGCGCTTGACGAGCGCTTTGACTGCGTCATCGTTCACACCGATCCGGACTTCGCGCGTCTCGAGGAATCGTTCCGCCCCTCTCGGCCGCTGGCGACGCCCATTCTCTATTCTGGCTTTGTCACACCGACGCACGGCGCCCCGCCGGCCGAAAGGCGGCGCGGCGTCGTCGTTTCCGCCGGCGGAGGAATAGTCGGGCGCGACCTTTATGAGGTCGCAATCGCTGCGGCGCCGACGGTCAGGGCCGCGACGGGTCATGAAACGACCATCGTGGCCGGACCATTCCTCCCTGCTGAGGATTTCGACGCCGTCTGCGATGCGGCGCAAGCGGCCGGCGTCACGGTCATCCGCCAGACGCCTAATCTCTATGCGATGCTGCTCAGCGCTTCCGTCTCGATCAGCCAGTGCGGCTACAATTCCGCGCTCGATCTGCTGCGGAGCGGCGCACCGGCGATCGTCGTTCCATTCGTCCGTGAACGCGAAACCGAACAGATCGACCGGGCGCGGCGTCTCTCGGCGCGAAGGTTCGTCCGCTTGATCGAACCGGGCTCGCTATCGCCAGACTTGCTTGCGGCCGAAACGATACGGCTTGCGGGCTCTCCGCCGCGCTGCGGGTCGGGATGCCTCAACATGGATGGCGGCGAACAGTCGCGGCGCATTCTCGCGGGCCTGGTCGAGGCGCGCGCTGGCGCCGGCGGCAGGGTCGGCGCGCAATGAACGCCGCGGCAGATCCATTGCGCGCCGCGCTCGACGCAGGCGACGCGCCGATCGATTTCTTTTTCCGCAATGATGACGGCGGCTGGGAACAGGAATCGCTCTACCGCCTCCTCCAGATCGCCGCCGCTTACGGCGCCGTTATCGATGTCGCCGTAATTCCGTCAGCCATGACCGGCGGTCAGGCCGATCGCCTTTCTGACTTCGCGCGCGAGACGGGCGCCGTTCGCGTTCATCAACATGGCTTCATGCATGCAAATCATGAGGGCGACGGCCGGAAATGCGAATTCGGCGCGGCCCGCCCCCGCGCCAGGCAATGGCTTGACATCAAGCTCGGCAAGTCGCGGCTCGCAGACTTCTTTCCCGGCGGCGTCGATCCCGTTTTCACGCCGCCCTGGAACCGATGCACGCAAGACACCGTCGCGGCGCTAAAAGATGAAGGCTTTCTAGCGCTGTCTCGCGACGACACCGCGGCGGCGCTCGATCTCCTTGGTCTTTGCGAGGTCCCGGTCAACGTGGACTGGCGCGCGCCCGATCCTGACCGGGCGAAATACGCCCGCGGCGGCGCCGGGCGCGTCGCTGATCTCGTCGCTGCGGGAGAAAGGCGCATCGGCGTCATGACCCATCACGCCGCCATGGATGACGACCTCTTTGACAGTTTTGAAGCGATGCTCGGCGTTCTCGCCGAGCATCCCCGCGCCGCCTTTACGTCGATCATTCGCCAGGTCCGCGCCGCTGAGGCGTCCATCGCGATAAGAGAGTGAATTCATGTCTCTCAGGACCGTCCTGCTCGCCTCAACCGCCTCTTTCATTGCAGCGCCGGCGATGGCGCGCGTTTCTCTTGACACCATCCGCTACTCTGTCTCCGGCGACACCATGCGGGTCGTGTTTGACGTTGACGCGCCGCCCGGCGCCGGAGACTTCAACATTTCCGGCGACGATCTCTCCCTTTCCGCCGAGCATCTTGAACAGCGCGCGCAAGTGAGCGCAGCCTCGCTGCCCTCGGAATTTCTCATGCTGGCGACCGCTGACGAAACCAGCCTCGCACTTCATCTCCAGGACGGCGTCGAGGTCGTGCGCCAATTTGAACTCTTCGCCGCCGCGCCGGGCGCCCCACACCGGATCGTCGTCGATCTCGTCAAGGGGCGGTCCCGCGCGCCATCGCTTCGCGCTGGCCCGCCGCCGCAGATGATCGCAGCGCTCGATCCGGCGGAGGTTCCAGGCGTTCGTCCGCCGATCGAAGCGGAGTCCGGGAGAGAGGTTACGTCGCGCGATCTCGGCCGCGTGCTTGGCGTTTCAAATGACGATGTGCGTCCGGAGGACCAGCTTGAGATCAGCCTGTTCGGCGCGCCGCTGACCATCGGCGGCGAAATCGAGGCCGCGACGCTCAGCCAGTCGAACCTCGATCTTGATCGCGGCGCCGACGACTATCGCCTGCGCGCGGCGCCCGAGCTGAAATTCGAAGCCCTGTACCTGCCTTCCGAGAACTTCGCAGCTTTCGTTCAGGCCAAGAGCTTTCTCACCTCGGAAGTCATCGACGCGGACGGATCGGATGACACCGAAGGCGGCGCAAGGCTCGACCAGGCTTGGGTGTTCTTTTCCGAGATTTTCGGATTGCACGCCTCGTTGCAACTCGGCCGCCAGAAATTCCAGGACCGCCGCGAATGGTGGTGGGATGACGATATCGAAGCCGCGCGCCTGCATTTTTCGCAAGGCAAGCTGTTCGGCTTTATCGCTGTCGCCGAGGAACTCTGGAGCGCCGACACGCTTGAGCCGCTGGAACCCGCCGACAAGGATAAGCGGAATATCCTCGGCAACCTCGCCTACCAGATCGATCCAAAAAAGCTGCTTGAGCTCTTCTTTCTCAACACTAACGATCATTCTGACGGCTATGCGCCGGGGGAACTCGTCCTTGAGGACGCCATAGACGACGCTGACGCCGACCTCACCTGGCTTGGTCTTCGCTATCGCGGCCGCCACAAGATCTCGGGCGTCGGCAAGGTTTATTTCAACGCCGACCTGGCGCGCGTCGCCGGAACCGAAACGCTGACGTCCTTTGACGACCCGGAGGATGATGAGATTTTCGCCGCCACGGCGATTACGCAGCAGAAGGTTCGGGGCTGGGCGCTTGATACCTCATTCAACTGGGAGCTGCCGTTTGAATTTGAACCCTATCTGACGCTTGGTTATGCGCGCGGCTCCGCCGACCGGAACGCCGCCGACGGCGTCGACCGGAATTTCCGCCAGACCGGCCTGCATGGCAACAACGGCAAAAATCGCGGCATCAGCCGCTTCCGCTATTATGGCGAGGTGCTGCGTCCGGATCTGTCGAACCTGCAAGTTCTCACCGGCGCCGTCGGGGTTCCGGTCGGCGAAACCTTCTGGATTGAAGCGCTTTATCATGATTATCGCCAGCTGACGCCCGCAACCGAGCTATCCGCCGCGCGCCTCGACGCGGACCCGCTTGGCGTCGACAAATCGATCGGCAAGGAAATCGATCTCGTCGTCAGTTATGAATATCAACGCCGCTGGGAGGCGGAACTGACGTTCGGCGCGTTTCGCGCCGGCGAGGCGTTCGGGCCGGCCGAAGGCGAATGGTCGACGGCGGTCGCTTTCAAGCTCAATTACAACTTCTGAGGAAGGGCCGCCGGGCTTTCCAGTGGGAAGAAGGGCGAGCGCGCTCACGCCTTGACGAGGCGCCGCGCCGCAACGCCGCGCCGTGCAAAGGCGTTGCGCGTGTCGATGATGAGCCGCGCATTTTCGCCGATGCGCGCATAAGGCAGATCGTCATGATCCGTAATGAGAAGCACGGCGTCATACCCGGCGATCGCTTCGGCGGTGAGCGCGACGCTTCGCCGGCCGGCAAGGCCCGGATGCTCGCGCGTGTTCGGAATTTCCGCGTTGAAGGGGTCGTGATAGTCGCAGCGCGCGCCGCGCTCCTCCACCAGCTCCATGATGACGAGAGACGGGCTTTCGCGAATATCGTTGATGTTCTTCTTGTAAGAAAGTCCGCACACGAGCACCCGCGCCGCGCCGATATCGACGCCGCCGTCAGCAAGCGCCGAGGCCAACTTGTCGACGACGAGCCTCGGCATGCGCGTATTGACGAGACCTGCGAGTTCGATGAACCGCGTCTCAACGCCGCACTCGCGCGCTTTTGAGGTCAGGTAAAATGGATCAATTGGAATGCAATGGCCGCCAAGCCCAGGCCCTGGATAAAACGGCATATAGCCGAACGGCTTGGTCGCCGCCGCGTCGACCACCTCCCAGACGTCGACATTCATCGCGCCGTAAACGGTCTTCAGTTCGTTGACGAGCGCGATATTGACGGCGCGGAAGATATTCTCGGTCAGCTTGACTGCTTCGGCCGCAGCGGAAGACGAGACAGGAACGACCTTGGCGATGGCGCGGCCGTAAAGCGCGCAAGCGATGGCGCGCGAGCTATCGTCATCCGCGCCGACCACTTTCGGGATCGAGGCCGTGCTGAAATGCGGATTGCCCGGATCCTCGCGCTCCGGCGAGAAAGCGAGGAAATAATCACGCCCGCACACGAGACCGGACTTGTCGAGGACAGGCTTCAGCACTTCGCGGGTCGTGCCGGGCCATGTCGTCGATTCAAGAATGACGGTCTGGCCGGACCTAAGATGCGGCCTGATGGCTTCGCCTGTCGCCCGGATGAAGCTCAGGTCCGGCTCATTGTGTCGCGTCAGCGGCGTCGGCACGCAGATGACGATCACATCGGCGTCTTCAAGGCGCGCAAAGTCGGTCGTCGCCTCGAACTTCGGGGACGCGGCGGCGTCCCGGAACGCTTCCGCCGGGATGTAATTGATCACCTGTTCGCCGGCGTTAATCGCCTCGACCCGTCCAGCGCTGATATCGACCCCGAGGACGCTGAACCCGGCGCGCCAGAAGGCGAGCGCCAACGGCGCTCCGACATAGCCAAGACCGACGACGCCGACCGCGGCGGCGCCGCTGGCAACCCTTGCCGCGATGGACTGCGCCTTTGAAAGCGGCATCGTCATGTGTCAGGCTCCAGACTGGCGTCACCACAAGCGGACGCTTGTGCGGCTCCCTTTATTCCGCACCGGCGCGCCTTGGGATGCGCGGAATAACCAGCCCGCCCGGTTCGTCTGTCTCGTCTGGGGACGCCTGCGCCTCGCGGCGCGCCGGGAAGGCTTGCGATTGCGGGCGGGTTCAAAGGACCGGTCCGGAACCGTCCGCCGGCGGCGGCCCGATTCATCAAATCGAAACCAAACTTTAAGCGTTCGTTCGCCCTTCGCGCCCCATTATGGCGCAGGCGGACAAATCCGCCGAAGGACGCCCGTTTCGGGAGGGGACGCCGCTTATGATCCGCATGATGCTTCTGATCATTCTCTTCATGATCATGCTGTTTTCGCTCGTTGCAAACGTCGTCGGCGAACGCTCCGGCGGGCGCCGGATCAACGTCATCGACGAATTCGGGCGCGGCGTGACCAACACCTTCAACAGCGCCGACCGCATCGCGCCTGATCTTTCCGGCGCCATCGGCAAGGTCGATGAGGGCATCGGCAAGCTCGCAAGGCTCGGCGCCGGCGGCGGCGAAGCCTCGGGTTTCACCGCGGCGACGATGAACATCTCGAACGCCAACTTCACCGGCGTTCAGGCGGCCAAAAGCGTTTTCGCCGGCGTGCAGATCAACAAGACGCAATTCGTCGGCGCCCTTCTCGACGACGCCTCGTTCGAGGGCGCTGCGGGCGCCGCGCCGAATTTCACCAAAGCGCGCCTTGCAAACGCCAACTTCACCGCCGCGCAAGTGCCCGGCGCCGACTTCTCCGGCGCGACGCTCCACAGCGCGGCGATGCGCGCCGGGGATTTTTCGGGCGCGAACTTCGCCGCCGCCGACCTCACCGCGGCGAGCCTTTCTGGCTCTGACCTCTCGAAGGCGGTGGTGACGAAGGCGTTCGCGCCCGGCGGGCTCTTTGTCGACACGGTTGCGGACGGCGCCGATTTCACCGGCGCTGATCTGCGCGCCGCGAAGTTCACCAATGCGAGCCTTCGCGACGTCAAATTCGCGGCCGCCGATCTTGCCGGCGCGGAATTCACGGGTGCGAAGCTTCAAGGCGCCGACCTTACGGCTGCAAACGGCCTCACCGCCGAGCAATTGCAGGGCGCCTGCGGCGACGCCAGCACGAAACTGCCGCATGGCTACGGCCTGACCGCGTGCCAATGACTTAGTCGCGGCCGTCGCTGAAGCCTGGCCCGCGCCAGTCGAGCGCCTGCAGCACCGCGAGCACGAGCGGCGACAGGCTCCTCGTTTCAAGGCCGGGCAAGGGTTGCGCAGGCGAGAACGCGGCGGTTTCGCGGAAGGCGTCGCCGGCGATCGCGCTCAGTCCGTCGCCGATCGCTGACTTGATCTCTTCGACCGCGGCGGCCGCGCCGCCGATCGTTTTGCGGAAACTGTCGATCACTTCGCCGACGGAGCGTTCGCGCGCGCCGTCGAAAAAAACATGCCGGTTCGCCGCAGCCGCCGATGGAAGAAGCGCGGCCGCGCTCGCGCCCGCGTCGGCGGAAAGAAGCGTGCGCGCGCCCGTCGGCCCCAAAAAATGCGCGGCGTAGAGTTCCGCCGCGCCGACCGCGCGGCCAAGCGCGCCTTCGAGCGACGCCTTGTTCTCGCGCGCCAGCTCGGCGGCGAGACCGGCGGCCTTTTCCGCGTCGAAGCGGAGGTCGAGGATCGCCTGGCGGCGCGCCGGATCGGCGACTGTGTAGCGCCCGCCCGGCCCCCGCACGATATCGGCCGCCTCAGCGCCAAGGCCGTGCCCCGCGCCGTACTTCTTCACCGCGCCAAGCCAGGTTTGTTCGATGAACTGGAATAGTCCGGCAGCGGACGAAGTCCTGGCCTTCGCCGCCGGGTTGAGCGAGCTTTCCCGCACCGCGACGCGGTAGAGATAGTCAAAGCCGACGCCGGTCGAGGCCGAGGCTTTCTTGAGGGCGCCGGAAACTTTCGTCGCGGCGCTCGCGGCGGTGACGGCGTCAGTCATGGTGGCGGGTCCGCATGGCGGGAAAACGCTCGCAGGTCATGGTCAACAAACTCCTAACCGGGGGATCGGGTAAGCGGAGAAAGGATCGGCGAACCGGCCCGACGCGGCCAGGCGCGACATCCTTTTTCAAAGGATACAGGCCGGAATTTCCCGGCCGTTTCGAAGGCGGCGCGGTGATCATGCGCGCGCCTCCGGAATGAACCTTTCGGCGCTGAAGGCCGCCAGCGCCGAAGCGCCCGCGCCGTCAAGGATCAGCCGCGTCAGCGCCGCCGCCGTCGCAGGCGCGAGGAGGACGCCGTTTCGATAATGGCCGAGCGCGTAGAACAGCCCCGCGGGGCCGGCGGGCGCGGCGCCGATGACGGGAAGTCCGTCGGCGGTCGCCGGACGCAATCCGGCCCAGCGTTCGCGTTCGGCGGCCCCGGCGAGGGCGGGGACGGCGCGCGCGGCGCCGCGCTTCAATGCGGCGATCCGGTCGGCGTCCGCCGTCAGCGAGCGATCACGCGGAATTTCCGTCGCTCCGACGACGACCCGTCCGTCCGCCTTGGGACAAAGATAGGCGCTCCTTGTACGGATGACGCGCGCCGGCGCGCCGGCCCCGCGCACCAGCGCGAGCGCTTCGCCCTTCACCGGAAAGACCGCGCCCGGCGGCAAGGGGCCGATTGCGTCCGCCGCCGCGCCTGTCGCGACGATGACGGCGCGCGCGGAAAGGTGCGCGCCGTCCGTCAAGGTGACGCCGCTGACGGCGCCGCGAACAGTTTTCAGCGCCGCCACGCGCCTGCCGCGAACCAGCCTTCCGCCATGGCGCGAAAGCGCAGCCGGAAGCGCCGACAAGAGCGCACGCGGATCGATTTGACCGTCGCCTTCGGCGAACCATGCGGACGCAATATCGCCGCTGAGCGCCGGCTCGATCGCCTGCGCCTGCGCCCGGGATAGCGGCGTCCCGCCGCGCATGTCCTCCGGAAAGGCGCCTTTTTCGCCCTCGAACGCGACGGAGAGGATGCCGTCCGTCCGGAAGTCGACGCTCATACCCGCATCGGCTTCGATTTCCGGCGCCAGCGCGCGCCAGAGGGCGAGGCTTTCGCGCGCAAAGATTTCGAGCGCGGCGCCGGCATGCAGCGCGCGTTCGAACGAGGGCGCCAGCATTCCCGCCGCAGCCGCGGTCGCCGCCGGCGCGCCGGAGTCGATGACGGCGACAGCCGCGCCCGCGCGCGCGAGCGCGTAGGCCGTCGTCAAGCCGATGACGCCGCCGCCGGCGATAAGGATGGGGAGGGTCATCCGCGCCCTTCTCCACTCTCCCGCTCTTGGCGGGAGAGGGGCCGGGGGGGAGGGG
>DNZB01000174.1:0-2108 GCA_003506635.1 Parvularcula sp. | reverse complement strand
GGAGAGGGGCCGGGGGTGAGGGGGCGTCCAACATGAGCGGCGCCCCATTTGACACCCCCTCACCCTGCCCTCTCCCCCATGCGGGAGAGGGTTCTTGCCGGCGCGCGCTCGCACGATTGACATCACTCCTTGCCCTTCTCCGACAGCAGTCTCGTCTTCTCGCGCGAGCCCGCCGAGGAACCAAAGAAATAATTGACGACCGCCGCGGTCATGGTGGCCAGCGCGCCGAGCATGATCGAGAATTCGGTCTCCGCCCCCTCCGGCAGGCGCCGCGCGACCATGACGCCGAGCGTCAGGAAGAAGCCGGCGATAATGAGAGCGCCGAGAACCGAAGGCGTCCAGTCGTCCATCTTCGCCTGGCGGTCGCGGGCGCTGGCGCGGTCGGCGGCGTCGACCTTCTGCTCTTCAACCGCCGCCTGCCGAAGCGCGGTCTGAAACTCGTGGTCGGCGCGTTTGAGCGCGATCAGCTGTTCGGGCGTCGCGTTCTCGACCGCCTCGGCGATCACGTCCGCGTCCGCGGCCTCGCTGCCGAAGATCGCGCGCGACAGCGCCTCGACCGCCGCCCCGGCGAGCGGCCCGCCAAGCTCGCGCGCGATTTTCGGGGCCGCCGCCGCCACCGCACGCTTCAGCCTGCCGCGCGGGCGGCCTTCGGCCTCTGCTTCGCCTGCGGCCACGTCTTTCGTCACTTTGTCCTGTTTCGCCATCGCTTCTCCTCGCCGCCTGACGCGGTTTCGACCTTTCGCCGAAGATCATAGCCGCGAAAAAATGGGGGGGGATAAGGTGGGGGATAAGGAGGGGGATAAGGTGGGGGATAAGTCGTGGGACGCGGCCGTTAACCATATAACTTGCTGAAAAGATTGCGCGTTTTTTATCCCTTTTTTGGATTGCGCGCGCGCGCGGATCAATCCAGAGTTGAAATGTCGAAAAGGCGTTGGGCTAAGTTTCGGCGGCATTTCCAGGCTTTCAGGGCGGATGATCTGGCTTGCATTCATGGCGGCGCTTATCGCGATTCCGGTGATCGCGGCGCACCCTTACGCCCGCCGGGCCGCCGCCGCCCCCGCGCTTCTCGTCGCCGCCGGCGCGGCGCTCGCCGGGATCGTCAGCCTGCTGAGGATTCCAGCGCCCCCGGCGGACGCCGTCGCCTTCGCCGCCAAGGCGGCGCTTGCGATGCTGGGTTTTGCCTCCGCCGCGCAGCTTCGCGTCAGCCGCCTTGCGCGCCAGTGCCCGTCGGCGTTCCGCCTGACTTTCGGCGGCGCGCCGATTTATTTCTTTGCGTGCTCGCTCGCGGCCTTCATCATGCTGCCGCAGCTGTCGATCCCGTCGGCGATGCTCGTCGGCGGCGCGTTGATGCTGAACGGCGCGGCGTTCGACCGGCGCGCGGTCGCGGCGACGCCGGCCCCGGCGACGATCAAGGCCGCGGTGCGGAACGAAAGCGCGGCGATCATCGCGCTCGGCATTCCCTTCGCGACGCTGCTCGCCGCCAATGCGACCGCGGCGATGCCGGGCGAACCCGCGCTCGGCCCTCTCATGACCGCCAGTTTTTCGGTGCTGAAAGGCTTCGCCTATGGCGGCGTTCTCGGGCTCGCCGCCGCGGGCGCGGGCGCCTGGTATCGTCGCCGCACCTTGCAGCAGCGCTCGCTCGACGGGCAGTTCGCGCTGCTCGCCGGCGTCGTCATGTTCGTCGCCGGCCCCGCGATCGGCGCTGATCCGGTCGTCGGCGCAACGGCGGCCGGACTGCTCTGGGGCGAACAGACATCGGCGTCTTCGACGACGCGCCTCAGGATCCGTCGCTATGTCGATCGCGCGGTCATTCCCGCCGCCTATCTCGGTTTCGGCGCCGTATTGCTGCCGCGGTTTCTTGAAGCGGACATGCTGGGCGTCGTTTTCGCACTCGCCGCCGTCACCGTCATGCGCGCGGGGCCGCGCCTTGCGATCTTGCAGACGCCGTCGATCGCGAAGGAAAGCCAGATGTTCCTCGCCTGGTTCGGCGGCGCGCCGGGCGCGGCCTCCGCGCTCTTTGTCATGATGCTGATCGGCAATCCGGCGCTATTGGATGCGGACGCGGTCCTCAACGTCACCGCCATCGCCGTGATGTTCGGCGTCGCGGC
>DNZB01000392.1 GCA_003506635.1 Parvularcula sp. | reverse complement strand
CCGCTTGATCTTGAACGAAAGCTTGCGCTGGTCGGCGGCGACATTTTTCACGGCCAGCTGGGGCTTGACCAGCTGTTCAGCGCGCGCCCGGTTCTCGGACACGGGGATTACCGAAGCCCGATCCCCGGCCTTTATATGTGCGGATCATCGACGCATCCGGGCGGCGGCGTCACCGGCTGGCCGGGACACAACGCCGCCCGCGAATTGCTTCGGGACTTCCCGCGATTGCGCTAGCGCCGGCCGGTCAATAGCCGAGCTGCAGCGAAATCCGGAAACTCGGATCGGCGTAATAATACCGGTCGCGCGCGTAATAGTCGTAATACCGCCGGTCATGATAGCGATGATCATGATCGAGGGCGCAATAGGCCGGCCGATAACCGCCGCGCCGGTCATGATCGCGATAGCCGCGGCGGTCATAGTCGCGATGGCGCCGCCGGTCGTGACCGCGATAATCGCCGCGCCGGCGATCATGGTCCCGATAATCATCGCCGCGCCGGTCATGATCGTCATAGTCCCGGCCGCCGCGCCGGCTGTCGTCATAGTGGTCGCGATCGCGGTGACGGTCGTTGCTGGACGCCGCCGCCGTCCCCGCAAGGCCAAGCGCGCCGATGCCCACAAGGACCGCAGCCGCCGCCGATACAAATGACTTCATCTCATCCTCCAGTCGAAGCGCCCCTGCCCGACTCGCCCCTGCATTCTCGGGCGAGAATGGGGCGCAATTGCGCTGGTCGCGATCCACAAACGGCCATAATCGCCGGGCGCCCGCCCGCCCGCGAACTGGCGCCCGCCTGGCGAGGCGGTCTAAGCTGGGGCGAAGGAGCCGCCATGAATTCGACCTTGCGCCAGCCCGTCCCGAAGCTCGTCGCCGACAGCGCGTCCTGGAGCCTGCCGGCCTGGACCTATTCCGATCCTGATTTCATGGCGCTGGAGAAGGTGAAGGTGTTCCTGCCGGCCTGGCACCTCGTCTGCCACGAAAGCGACATCCCCGACACCGGCGACTATGCGTCCTTCGCCATGATGGGCGAAGTCGCCTTCGCCGTGCGCGGCAAGGAGGGCGCGATCCGCGCCTTTCACAATGTCTGCCGCCATCGCGCCGCGCGGCTGGTCGACGGCCATCAGGGCAATTGCGGGCGCGCCGTCGTCTGCCCCTATCACGCCTGGACCTATCAGCTCGACGGGCGCCTTTCCGGCGTGCCCTTCATCGAACAATATGAGCAATTCGAAAAGTCAGACCACGGACTGACGCCGGTCGAATGCGCAACCTATGGAGGTTTCGTCTTCATCCGCTTTCTCGCCGGCGGGCCGGCGCTGAAGGACTACATGGCGCCGATCGCCGACGAGATTGCGCTCTACCGCACGGCGGAAATGAAGCCGCTGAGGAAGATCGGCGAACGCGTGCGCGAGGTGAACTGGAAGAACGCGACCGACAATTACTGCGACGCGCTGCATATCCCGGTCGCGCATCGGGGGTTGAACGACCTCATCGGCCCGACTTACCGCCTCAGCATCGATCGCGGCGTCTTCAAGATCTTCGGCGACCTCGAAACCGGGCGCGGGCCCTCGCGGTCGAACGAGGCGTACAAGGCCGTTCTGCCGCGCGTCGATCATCTCCCTGAAGAGCGCCAGCGCCAGTGGACCTACTGGAAACTGTGGCCGAGCCTGATGTTCGACGTCTACCCGGATCAGGTCGACTTCATGCAATTCATCCCGCTCGACGCGACGCGCTGCCTGCTGCGCGAGAGCGCTTACGCCCTTCCCGACGCGCGGCGCGAAATGAAGACCGCGCGCTATCTCAACATCCGCATCAATCGCGACGTCAATCGCGAAGACAAAGACCTGATCGAACGGGTGCAGGCCGGCATGGGATCATCGAGCTTCACCGCCGGCCCGCTCGGCCGCGAGGAGATCTGCCTTCGGCATTTCGCGCAGGAAATGCGCGAGTCGATCCCGCTGGCGCGACGCCCTGTCCGCCCCGCGCAAGCCGAAATCGACGCCGCGCTTGGGCGCCGCTGAGCGGGCCCGGCGCGCCTGCCCCGGTTGCGATCAAGCGGCCCTTACACCGCTCATTCCCGCATACCCGCGGGAATGAGGGGGGGCGACAAGGCGCCGCTTGCTGCGCTCTAAAACCAGTAGGACTTGTTCAGCCGTTGAAGGAACAGCGGCGTCGCGGAGGGGCGCATCTCGATCGTCCAGTTCAGCGGCTCTGACAAAGACGCGTTGGTGTTCTTTTCCTCGATCGAGTAGCCGTCGCACTCGATACGAACCCAGAGCGTCGCAGTCTGGGATCGCGCCGGAACGCCCGCACGGATGATCAGGCTGTCGCCGCGGATGAGAAGGTCGCCGCCGGCGTTGCGAAACAGATTATAGGTCTCGCCGGTGTCGGCGTTATGCAGCCGGCCGCGGAACGTGCCCTTGCGGATCATCTGGTCGATGTCGTCCGGCACGCCGTTCGGGAAAACGAGCCGCAATTCGACGACATAGCGCGCCGCCTGACGATCCTGCACGTTGATGACGCGCGCCGCATCGGCCGCAACGACTGGTTCGGCGAAGGACGCCGTCATGATATTGCCGCCAAGCGCAGCTTCGCGCTCATAAGCGACGGGCTCGAGATCGGGCAACGCCGATCCGGTTGACTGGATGCCGGCGGCGAGATCGGCCGGCACCGTCGTCATCAGCACCGCGAGGAGTCCGAAGCCCTGCGCGAAGGCGCCCTGCCGCGTGATCGGCTGGAAATAGAAGGTCGACCCCGCGCCAAGACCGATCAGGCCGACGACGACCACCCACAACGGCACCTGACCGAAGCCGAGGATTTCGCCCAGCGTCACCACCCAGCGGTTGATGGTGTAAAGGGCCGAGGCCTCGCCCTTTTGCTGGTAATCGGTGACGAGCGCGGCGACGATCCCCGCTGCGCTCGCAAGGCCGAAGCCCGCCATGTCAGCGGCGCCAAATTCGCCGGGCGCCTTGATCCCGCGCTTCATTCCGTAACTGGCCATAAAGATCCCCTGTGCCTCTTACCCAAACCCCGACCCGGAACCTTAACGGGTCCGGGGCCGCGGGCCTAGGGCGGCCGGGCGACAGTCGGGCGCCGGCGAGGGTTTTCCCGCGCCCCCGTTGCTTCAAGCGCCCATCCGGCGAATGGATTGGCGATGGCGGCGCTCTACGACACCATCGGGCTCAACTATTCGGCGCTCCGCAGGCCGGACCCCCGGATCGCCGCCGTCATTGAAAGCGCCCTCAAGGGCGCGCGATCGATCGTCAATGTCGGGGCGGGAACCGGGAGCTATGAGCCGGCGGGACGGCGCGTGACGGCGATCGAGCGGTCCTTCGCCATGATCTTGAAGCGTCCGGGCGGCGGGGCCGGCGCCGTGCAGGCCTCGGCGGAGGCCCTTCCCTTTCCCGACGACAGCTTCGACGCCGCGATGGCGATCTTGACCATCCACCACTGGCCCGATCGCCAGACGGGCTTGCGCGAAATGAGGCGCGTCAGCCGGGGGCCGGTCGTCCTTCTTACATTCGATCCGGCGGCGCGACCATGGCTGACGGACTATTTGCCGGCCTTGTCGGCGCTCGATGAAGCGGCGATGCCGCGTCTTGATGAATATGAACAATCGCTGGGTCCCGTCCGGATTTCACCGGTGCTGGTTCCGCACGATTGCCGCGACGGATTTCTCCACGCCTACTGGCGCCGGCCTCAGGCCTATCTTGATGCGCGAATCCGTTCCGGCAGTTCGTCCTTCTGGGCGATCGGCGATGCTGCGGCCGGCGGAATAGCGGCGCTGCGCCGCGACCTTGAAAGCGGCGATTGGCGCCGGCGCTATCGTCATATCGAGACGCTGGACGCCTATGACGCGGGTTACCGCCTCGTCGTCGCGCCCTAGAGCTTCGCGCTCCGATTCAGAATCGGGACGCCCGCTCTAG
>DNZB01000097.1:757-5166 GCA_003506635.1 Parvularcula sp. | reverse complement strand
ATTATTGCGCGCCGCGCGCGACGACGCCGCCATGACCGTCGATCGCGATCCGAAACTTGAAACCCCGCGGGGGGAAGCGCTGCGGACGCTCCTCTATCTTTTCCGCCGCGATGACGCGATCAGGCTTTTGCGCGCCGGTTGACGGTCATTTCCCGGCGAGACGCTGCAGCAGCGACCGCCGTTCGACGGCCGCCCGTTCGGCCATCTGTTCAAGCCTTTTGACCGCCTCGTCCGGCGCTGAAAATTCCGGCACGACGAGGCCGAGCGAGAAGACGACCTTGGCGGCGTCTTCGATCGACATCGTCAGCGGCATAAAGTCCGTACGCGGAACATAAAGAAGGAATCCCGAGGTGGGGTTCGGCACCGTCGGCACGAAGACGCCGACATGTTCGGCCCCGTCAAGGCGCCAGGCGACTTCCCCGCTGGCGTCGCCGACGACGAAGGCGATCGCGTAGAGCCCTTGCCGCGGATACTGGATGAGGCCGACCTCCTTGAACGAGCGCGCGGACTTTTGCAGCGCCGTTTCGAAGACGTTCTTGAAGAACCGGTGCAAACTCCGGACGACCGGCATCTGGTCGAGCAGTTTCTCGCCCATGCGGATCATCGCGCGGCCGAGGAAATTCTTCGCGAAGGCGCCAAGCGCGGTAATGGCGATCAGCGCGACAAGAAGCCCGAATCCGGGGATCGCCTGGGTGATGGTCTCGATCCGGCTGTCGCCTGCGGGAAGGATGCGCCGAACGAAGCTGTCGAGCTCTTTCATCGGCGAGGTGACGAACCAGAAGACAATATAGGCGGTGATCGCCATCGGCGCGGCGACCACGATGCCGGCGATGAAGCTCGACCGGAGGCCGGACAAAAGGCTCGGCTTTTGCGGCCGGATCAGCGGCGTTTCGAGCGGCGGCGGGGCTGGATTGTCGTCAGTCATGGCGTGTCAGCTTCAAACGAATCACCGGGAGGTCCATATCAGGCGCGCGCGGCGCGCGGCAATTCGGGGCGCCCGCATTTCGTGGTTTGACCCGCCCGTTTGACCGAATAAAGTCGTCCCGGCGGAAAGAATGCGGCGCAAGGCGTTGACGAAGCGGAAATTTCCTTCTGTCGGGGTGATGGCGGCGGGCCTTTTCGGGGCGGCGCTCGTGGCCGCGGCGATCGTCTTTCAGGACAGCATTTTCCGCTTTGTCATGAGCCCGCGGACGCCGTTCCAGATCGCGACGCCCCCGCCCGCGCCGGAATATGGCGCGCGCGGCGCCTGGCTTCTCTGGCCGGAGGCGCCCTCGAAGGCGGTCGACGTGTTCTATGTCCACTCGACCGCCTATTACCGGCGGCGGCGATGGAACGCGTCGATCAACCACGACGACGCCGACCGCATCCGCCGGATGATCGCCGCGCCGAATGAGGCGGGACCATTCCTGGAGATCGCCGACGTCTATGGCCCGCGCTACCGCGAGGCGACGGTCTTCTCGCTCTTCACCCATAAATATGACGGACTCGCCGCGCGCAAACTCGCCTATGAAGACGTGCGCAAGGCGTTCGAGACGTTCCTTGCGGCGCGCGATCCTGAAAGGCCCCTGATCCTCGCCGGCTACGGCCAGGGCGGCCTTCATGTCCTCGGCCTTCTCAATGACTACTTCCAGGGCGAGATCAACCCGCTGCGCCATCGCCTCGCCGCCGCCTATGTCATCGGATTTCCGACGCCGGCGGCGTTCGCCGCGCGCCTCGCCCCGCCCATGCCGGTATGCGAGAGCGCGGGCGAGGTTCGCTGCCTCGTCAGCTATGTGGACTTCGAGCCGCGCTTTAACGAGGAGATGGCGCGTGCGCGCCGCCGGTCGCTCGTCTGGGACGCGAACCGGGATCTCGCCTCGACGCCGGGCGACGCGCTCATCTGCGTCAACCCCCTCACCTGGACGCGCGATGAATCCTATCAGCCGCCGGAAAAGCATGTCGGCGCCGCCTCGGCGACCGGCATCGGCTTCGGCGCGCGCCCGCCCATCCTCGCGCATGCGATCGGCGCAAAATGCGATCGCGGCATCCTCGTCGTCGACCGGCCGCGGCAGGCCTATCTCCGGCGCAGCGCGTGGTACGGCGCGAAGTGGAAGGCGCAACCCTTCAATCTTTTCTATTTCGACCTTGAAGCGAACGCGCGCCTTCGCACGCAGACGCTGATCGAGCGGCTGAAGACCGACGCTGAAGTCCTCGCGCCGATAAGCGGCGCCATTGACGTCGGCGTGAGCCCGGTGAACAAGGCGCCCAACTAAGGCGAAGGGGAGCGCATGCGCGCGAAAATCAGAAAAGTCGTCATTCCGGTCGCGGGCCTCGGCACGCGCGTCCTGCCGGCGACGAAGTCGATCCCGAAGGAACTGTTGCCTGTCGTCGATCGCCCGCTGATCGACTATGTCGTGGCGGAAGCGCGCGACGCCGGGATCGAGCACATCGTGCTCGTGACGGGGCGCGGCAAGGGCGCGATCGAGGATTATTTCGACCATTCCTTCGAGCTTGAAACGACGCTGAAGGCGAAGAACAAGGCCGACATCCTCAAAAGCGTCGAGGCGGTCATCCCGCGCGCCGGCGAACTTTCCTACACCCGCCAGCAGGCGCCTTTGGGCCTCGGCCATGCGGTCTGGTGCGCGCGCGACATCATCGGCGATGAACCCTTCGCCGTCTCCCTGCCCGACGAGATCGTGCCGGGGCGCCCCGGTTTCCTCAAACAGATGGTCGAGGCCTATGAAAAGGTCGGCGGCAATCTCGTCGCGGTCGAGGAAGTGCCGAAATCCGAAACGCAAAAATACGGCGTCATCGCGCCGAAGGCGCGCAAGGGAAACCTGATCGAAATGTCGGGCATGGTCGAAAAGCCCAAGCCCGAAGCCGCGCCGTCGAATTTCCGCATCATCGGCCGCTATGTCTTGCAGCCGTCGATCTTCCGCCTTCTCGAAACGCAAGGCGCGGGCGCGGGCGGCGAGATCCAGCTGACCGACGCGATGAACCGTCTCAACACGGAGGAAACTTTCCACGCCTGCCTTTGCGCGGGCGTCATCCACGATTGCGGATCGAAACTCGGCTGGCTGACGGCGAATGTGGACCTCGGGCTCAAATCGGCGGAGACCGGCGCGGGGCTGGCGGAGTTCATCCGGGGACGGATGAAATAACGACATGCCGTCGCCCCGGGGCGCGCCTCGTCGGCGCGAACCGGGGGTCCAGCGCCCGAAAGGCGCCTTTTCGCGCGCGGGCAGTTCAGGAGATGGTCCCCGGATCGGCTTCGCCGTCCGGGGCGACGGAGCGCCCTTGCGCCCCTCCCGCGCCGCATCATTGCCCTTTTCCCTAAAATTCTCCCGGCGCCGATGACGCGATATTAGCGCGCGCCCGTTCTCCTTTCCGCCATGGGCGGGAGCGTGAAATACCAGACGTTCAAGCCGCGCCGGCGCGCTTTCGCGGCGCGGCCGCGGGCGATGTTCTCGGCCGGAACCTGGGCGATGGGCCTTGGCGGCATCGCCTTCGGCGGCGCCGTCGCGACCGGCTGGCTCAGCGCGCCGGCGCCGCAGACCCCGCCTGTCGTCGCGGCCGTCGAAACCCTCGCCCAACCCGCGCCGATGGAGACCGCAGTCCTCATCATCGAGGGGCCGGCGTCCGTTCCCGCCGCCCTTCCCGTCAGCGCCGCCATCGAGACCCCGGCGGAACCCGAAGCGCCCCTCGCGAATGAACGCATCTTGAACGGCGCCGCCGCCCGCATCGTCGACGGCGACACCTTCTATCTTGAGGGCGTTGAGACGCGCTTGCGCCTCTGGGGCGTCAACGCCCCCGAAAAGAACGCGCCCGGCGCGGCGGAGGCGACGGAAGCGCTTACAAACCTTCTCAAGGGGCGCACGCTCGCCTGCGAGGAGATGGACCGCGACCGCTACGCCCGCATCGTCGCGCGCTGCACGCTCGACGACGGGCGCGACATCGCCCGCGTGCTGATCGACATCGGCGCAGCGGTTGAGATGACGCGCTATTCCGGCGGCTATTACGGCGGCTGACGCGCACACGCGCCGCGCGAAGACGCCCGTCGCAAAAATCCGCATTGTCCGCATTCGCCGGATTTGGCGGCGCGTGGGTCCCGGAAAAATTGGCGGATTCCGCCGGTTGCAGCCGCAAAGTCCGTATTTGCCGGATTCGCTTTTTAGGCGTGCGGCGCCTTCCTGCCCGCCTTGCAAGAGGGTGAAGAAGCCTGCCGCCGCCGGAGATGTGCCGAACGCGACCATCCATACATCATAAAGCCAACGGCAAGGTGTAGGATGGAAATTTGTTTCGGAGCGCGATCAACCGGATAGATGGTTAACGCCGATTCCGTACACGGATGAATGATGGGCCGCCGCGCGCGCCTCCCCACCCGTCATCGCGGACGGCGAAGCCGATCCGGGATGACGGCGGAAAGTGCG
>DNZB01000097.1:0-455 GCA_003506635.1 Parvularcula sp. | reverse complement strand
GATCCATCTCCCGACCCTCGCCAACGCGCGCGCCGGTCATTCAGGAGATGGATCCCGGGTTCGTCGCAAGAGCGACGCCCCGGGATGACGCTCTAAGCCAGCCCTAACCCAAAGTACAAATCCTTCCAGTCGGCATTATCACGCTCAATCAGCGCGATCTTCCACGCCCGCCGCCATTTCTTCAGTTCCTTCTCGCGGTCGATGGCGACGGAGATGCGATCGAACGCCTCAAAATAAACCAGCTTCGTCACATCGTATTTCTTGGTGAAGCTCGCGCCGATACCTTCACGATGCTCATGCGTGCGGCGTCTGAGATCGTTGGTCACGCCGATGTAGATAGTGCCGTTCTTTCTGCTGGCCAGAATGTAAACGTAGAAAGGCCCGCGCATCGGTTTCCTTTGCCGCCTCGCCAACCACCCGTCATCCCGGACGGCGAAGCCGATCCGGGATCCATC
>DNZB01000354.1 GCA_003506635.1 Parvularcula sp. | reverse complement strand
AAGGCGAGCGCGCGAAGTCGCAACTGGGATAACTCCGTCGCCTCGGCCGAATGCTGGACATACGTCGCCAGCATCCGGCCGAGGCGACGGATTTATCCCAGTTGCGACTTCGCGCGCTCGCCTTTGCCGACATACTTGCGAGCTTGGAATATGGCGAGCGACGCGTGATCAATAGAGCTCCGAGAGCCCACCCGTATGCATTGATCGACGAAACGTCAGCGATTTACGTTAAGCTAGCCGCAGAGGCAGCCGTCGAATGCACCGCGGAGACTGAATCGTCAGACTGACTTATTTCCCTGTACAGAATATCTCTAAATCGCGCAGTCAGTTCGGGTCCCGACCTCTTGAAGCCCATCAGATTGATCGCCGCGCGAACAAGTTCATCTTCTGTTGCGCCCGCGCTGTCGTGGCGGGCGATGTCGAGCGCCGCCGCGATCTCTGATGGTGCAATGTATTCAGCTTTCAGAAGCGTCCCGCTTTCCAGCGATCGGTCGCGAATCGGCGGCGACTTGGCTTGTTGGGCGGTGAACCAGAACACTCCGTCGTTTGCGAGTTCTGCTCCATGAGAATGCTTGGCGGCGCGCAACGCCCGCACGGCGGCGTCGCTGATGCGCGCGCCGGTTCGTTCCTTGCCGAAACTGCTGGCGACCCTTCGCGCCACTTCCTCCTGGTGAATTGGGCCTTCCATGCGGACGATGCGAAGCACCAAATCAGCCAGCAACTGAATGTTCGCTTCGTGGGGTTCAACATTTGCGCCGACGGTTTCGTTTAACCTTTCGTACGCGGGAAATCGCCTCGGAGCGACGTCGACATCGCCATAGGCCAGTTCGTCTGCTGAGGTCTCCGGCGGCATGCCTTCCGCTCCACCGTTGCAATCAGCATTTGCGCCTTTGCGAGCGGCTCCCGTGTCGGCGCGGCTGCCAGCGGCGTCTAGCGCTGACCTCAATCGAGTGACTTCGGCCGCGCGCCGATAGAACCAGTCCGTGCTCCAGATCCTATGGAATCGCCAATCGAGACTTTCGAGAACGCCTTGGCGAAGACGGTCGCGCTCGCGCGCCCACAGGGCGCTGTGATAGGTGGCGCCGTCACATTCGACGGCCAAAATATACTGCCCCGGCCGATCGGGATTTCGCACGCCGAGATCGATCCGGAAGCCGCCTGAACCCACCTGGTGATCGACCTCATAACCCAGTCCACGGATGACTTCGGCGACGTCCTCTTCAAACGGACTGTCAGCGTCGCAGCCCGTCGGCGCCTTTTCGTCAAGGATGCCCGTCTTCGCGAATTGGAGATAGCGCTTGAGCACGCGGGGTCCTGTTTTCGTCGTCCTGTTGAGATCGATGTCGCCCGGGTCGAACGAGGCGAACACCTCGCAACGCAGCCTAGCGCGGGTGAATAGGACGTTCAGCCTGCGCTCGCCGCCGTCCCAGTTCACCGGGCCAAAGCTCATACTCGGCAGACGCCCGCCCGGCTGGAATGGTCCGTAGCCGATGCTGATCAGAATGACGTCGCGTTCGTCGCCCTGAACGTTCTCGATGTTCTTGACGAACACGTCCTCGCGCTTCCCTTCGCGCAGAAGCGTGTCAAGCGCAGGATTTCGACGCCGCTCAAACTCAAGAAGTTCTTCGATCGCCGTGCGTTGTGCAGACGAGAAGGCCACGATTCCTAGCGAAAGATGAGCGTTGTTAGCCGCGTGCTCGGCGACGCGTTTCACGAGCGCTTCTGCCTCGATCTTGTTGGTGCGCCGACCGCCGCGATCATATGCGCCTTCCACGCGTGTAAACTTCAATCCGTAAGACGGGTCGTGCTGCAGCGGCGATGGCGGAAGAATCAGGCCATGATCGTAAAATTCCGCATTCGAGACCGTGATGAGCGACGGATCGCGGGAGCGATAATGCCATTCCAGCATGCGCGCGGGGAGTCCGCGTGCCTCGCACAGACTCAAAATACTCTCCAGCTCCGTCGCGCCAGCGGCTCCGCCGAGTGGATCCTCCTCAGCGTCTTCGTCCATGTTCTCGACATTCGACGTGAGGCGATCGAAGAAGGCGGTGGGCGGCAACTGCTTCTGATCGCCGACGACGACGACCTGCTTGCACCTCGCGACGGCGCCGAGCGCATCCTCGGGGCGAACCTGGCTCGCTTCATCGATCACGAGGAGGTCGAATTCGATCTGTCCGGGCGGCAGGAACTGCGCAACCGAAATCGGGCTCATCAGGAACACGGGCTTGATGCGTTGTACTGCTTCGGACGCTTGGGTGACGAGTTTTCGTATCGGCTTGTGCCCGCGCTGCTTGCCAAGCTCGCCGCGAATGACGCCCATCTGACCGACGGCGCCCTGCGGCAGACTCGCCAAATGTTTTGCGAGAATGAGCGTTTTGACATCGACGAGCCGTTGCCGGTCGAGCTCCTGAAATTGGCGCACGAGTTCGTGCCGGTCCAGGCCGTCGATTAACTCAAGTTCGGGAGAACACCGGCGTGCGCCCTTCCAGATAGCTTCGGCGCGAGCGTAACGAAATTCCGTAACAGCCCTTTCGGACTGCAAGCTGCCTGAACCAAGCGCGGCCACCAGGTCCCCGAGTTGCACTTCAAGCAGTTTGGCGCGCGACTGCTGCAGGCGCCGCCAGCCGTCGTATCGGTTCTGAGCCGCCGACAATTCACGGAACCGAGCCGCGAAGGCCATAAGCGAGATGCATCCGGCCTCTTCGCCGGTAAAAGCCGTCTTTAACTCAAGCTTGAGCGCCTCAGCGAGCTTACGCAACTTCGCGAAGAGTGCTTTCTGTCCGTTTGCGAAATAGTTGGCGAGCTTGGCTGTTTGTTCTGGCTTCGATGCAAGTTCGGCTGCCTTCAGGAAATCGAACTTCAATCCGAGTTCAGAAATTCCTTTTAGCCAATGAAAAACTGAGAGTGCATTTTTGAAGGCTGAATTCTCACCGCGCCAATGGGATTTGAAGGCAGCTTCGAGCAATGCAGAGCGCTCGCGAAGTGTCCCGCGCAGTTGCTGTGCGTGTCGCAGCGCTCCTATCGACGCCAGCCTGTCTTCCGCGCGTTTCGGCAGCGCGCCAGTCAGAAGCTGACCTAATCCCGTACTCGCATGGCGATACTTCGAACCAAGCCTGGCGAACAAAGATTTGCATCCGGGAGCTACTGCAGCGAACAGCTCATCAAGATCAGCATTCAGGGCATCGGCGGCATACTGTGAGGCAATTGGACGCCACGCGTCTTGAAATTTTACGCCGTCTTTGATCGCCTCGAACAGCGCTTCTGATTGCTCGGTCGCTGCGAAGGTGTACAGGAACGAGGGATCGACGGGCGGCGCTTCCCGCAATTTCGCAAGCAGCTTCTGCAGCGCTGAAATGCCATTGAAGCTGGGCTCCGCCTGCCACCCGAGATAAGCGGCGACCTGCCCAAATTGCTTGGCGACTCTCTCGCATTCTGCCGCAAATATTTCCGCGTCGCTGCATACCCGCGTAAGATCGGTAGGCTGTAGCGAAAAATTCCGAACGCCACGAAAAGGGTGGTCGCACTCCTGTCCTTCACGGACCAGTAGCTCAGCATAGGTCTGAATTTCTGCAGCGATCTCGTTCGCTCGGAGACGGTCAATTTTTTCGAGTCCGTCAACTGAAAGCGAGGGCGGCGGCGATCCGGCTCCGGCGAATTTCGCCTGTTCGACGATGACGCTAAATGGGGTTTCGCCAGTTTCGCCGATCGGCTGGTGAATTAGGCGGGCGATCTCGTTCAGTCGATCCCGCGCATTCTTGAGCTTGTCGGGCGGGGCCGGAACGGCGGGAACCGCAGCGCCGGAGTTAAGCGTCCGGCGAAATTCATCGAGGACGGCCTTCTTGTTCGAACCGCGCGAATGCAGCTCCAGGCAGATGTCGCGCAACCCGACCTTGACCAGCCTGTCGTGGACGACGCTCAGAGCCGCCATTTTTTCCGCGACAAACAGAACACGCTTCCCGTCGTGGGCCGCGGCCGCGATGATATTCGTGATGGTCTGGGATTTGCCGGTCCCGGGCGGACCCTGAACGATCAAATTGCGGCCTGCGCGCACTTCCTCGATGACTTTGGTCTGAGAGGCGTCGGCGTCGATGACCTGGATGATGTCGGCGGGCTGAAGACACGTATCGAGGTTCTCGCCATCCTCGAACAGCGGGGCCTCTCCGGCGAAGCCTTCGCGCAGAAGCCCGCGGACCAAAGCGTGAGTGGCTAGCCCGCCATTTGCCCAGTTTCGGGGATCAAGATCGCGCAGCATGAGGAATTTCGAGAAGGAGAAGAAGCCGAGCTGCATCCCGTCGCGGTCGATCGACCAGCGGTCGCGAGATGCGATCGCGGCCTCGACCTTGTCGAAGTAGACGCTTGGCCGCCAGCCGTCTTCGTCCTCGATATCTGGAAGAACGATTCCGAAGTCTTCCTGCAAACGCTCTTTCAGCGGGAGGTTGGTCGCGAGATCGTCGTCACGGCGGACCAAATCATAAGTCGACGTGCGCGCATTCCGCTTTAGCTCGACCGGCAGAAGAATGAGAGGCGCTTCGCGCTGCACTGCGGATGTCTTGTCTTCGAACCAGGTCAGGAATCCCAAGGCAAGATAGAGGACGTTGACGCCTTGCTCGCCCTCGGCCGTTTGCGCTTCTCGTGCAAGGCGAAGCAGCCTCTTTTGAAGTCCGTCCGGCGTCATGCGCACATCAAGAAGATTGTCGCGGAAACGCGACTCGTCCCCTTCATTTTGGATGAATTCGAGTTGAGGCGTTTCGGGATCTTCGCTCTCGGCGTCCGGGTCGGTCTCCGCATCCTTTAGCAACGGCGCAAAGGTCATCTTTTTTGCGTTCGCCCAAAGGATGTCGAAGATGTCGTCCGATCGCTCGTTCACGACGTTGATAACGTTCGCGCGCTTGGCGCTGCGATTGACGTGAACCAGACGGTTGCGCGTGCCCGTTTCCACCAGGCGGCGGCGCGCATCCTCCAGCAACCGAGCGATAGCTCGATCCCCGCTGGCCTGCGGCTCGGGTTTCTGAGATTGGACAGAGTTCGCGCCCATTATAGGAGTATGGGCAATACCATCATAACATTCTGTTAAGTGAAGCAGAATTAATGACTTGCGCCTTGAGGGAACTTGAATAGAGGTCAACCAAGTCGGAGGCGCTACTCGTCCACTGTTGGCCCTTCAGATGATCAAGAGCAAGTTATCGACAATTGTTTCCGTAGGCTTCCACGGACTCCACGTGCGCGGAGCGTCCAATGTCTCTTAATCCGAAGCTCGGGCAACGTGCGCGACGTCGGCTTCTGGCCCCGAAGCTGTCATCCCTAAAGAAATCTTCTGCGCACGTTGCGGTTTCCTATCGGCGCCACAACCCCATGAATCAAAGCGTAACCGGCGAGGTTCGAAATGTGGGGCACCGCGGTTGCTTTGCCAAATTATCTCATTAAATCAATGCTTTGGTTACGTCTCTGGCGGAGAGGGTGGGATTCGNNAACTTGACGTTCTCCCGGATCTCGCGCACATCGTCCACACTGGTGTTGGAGGCGCCGTCGATTTCCACAACGTCGACGGCGCTGCCCTGCGAGATTTCCTGGCAATTGGCGCAGACATTACAGGGCCGGCCGGTGGGCCCCTGCTCGCAGTTCAGAGCCTTGGCGAGAATGCGCGCGACCGTCGTTTTGCCGACTCCGCGGGTCCCGGAAAACAAGTAGGCGTGGGCAATGCGCTTCATTGCCACCGCATTCATGAGGGTCTGCACGACGTGCGGTTGACCGATCACATCATCAAACGTGCCGGGTCGGTATTTGCGGGCGGAGACTTGATAATCCATGGGACGTCGTTCGTTCCTCGTGAAGCGGCGCTCGTATCCGACTCAGTCGCTTCACGAATGACGATTCACGAAATACGTCATCGGAAGAGCGGGGCCAGGTGATCCTGCGGCACACAGAACTGACCGCTTACCGTTGCTTCCTTCCGGACCTGGCGGGGTTCACAGGGTTCTGTCGCACAGGGCCCAGCCCCTTTTCGCAAATATGGCATTCACCCAATGACGCAAAACACGTGTGGTGTATATCCGCCCGCAATCATGTCGATACAGCGGAAAAGAGCGGGCGGGTCACACGAAGTGTGGTATGGCGGAGAGGGTGGGATTTGAACCCACGGTCCCCTTGCGAGGACGCCCGCTTTCGAGGCGAGTCCATTCGGCCACTCTGGCACCTCTCCGGAGAACCGCGGCTTCTAATGTCGGCGCCTCTGATGGGCAAGGGCTAGGCTTTGCCGCTTGCTTCGCGAATGACCACGGCGCGCTCCCTTTCCTGGAGCAGCCAGCCGGCGCCAGGGCCGATTGCGAGACGTTCCGCGAGCCAGGGCAAGGCCGCAGTAAGGCTCGCCGATAACCCGAAGGGCGGATTGACGATGTAGAGCCCGCTGCCGGTCAACTTGCCTTCGACCGGTCCACGAATGTTGAGTTCGACATTCAGCGTGTCGCTGATCCCTTCGGCAGCGCGCAGGAACCCGAGCCAGCCGGGCGCGTCCTTCACCGGGCGCCAGATCATGAAAATGCCCGTCGCCCAGCGCTTGAGCCCTTCAGCGAGCGCCTCGGCAAGGCGGAGATATTCTCCCGGCTTTTCAAAGGGTGGGTCAATAAGCACAAGGCCGCGGCGTTCAATTGGCGGCAAAAAGGCGCGAACCGCCTGATAGCCGTCGCGGTCGAAGATCTTGACCTGCCCGTCGGAGCCGACAGCGGTTTCTAGGGCTGCGCGTTCCTCCGGATTGAGTTCGCAAAATTTAGCGCTGTCCCCCGGACGCAGGGCCTCGATGACGATCATCGGCGAACCCGGATACCAGCGAAGTCCCCCGAACGGGTTCGCGCGTGCAACCGCCTCGATATAGGGCGCAAGCGACGCCGGAGGCGCTGAATCCGCGAGAACCCGGGCGACGCCTCCTTTGTGCTCGGCGGTCTTAAGCGCGGCCTCGCTCACCAGTTCGTAAAGTCCCCGGCCCGCATGGGTGTCGAGCACGGCGAAGGGCTTGTCCTTGGCCTTTAGCCGCTCAAGAATGAGGCATAGGGCGGCGTGCTTCAGGACGTCGCAATGGTTGCCGGCGTGAAAGGCGTGACGGTAATTCATCGGGCCAAAGCCAAGGGTTGACGGAGTAGCCCCCAGCGGCTACCACCCCGCCTCTTTCAAAAGCCGGCCGAAAGAAGCCGGGGCCAAAAAGGAACCCGCGAGGCGGAACGCCCGCGACAGGAGCTCGAACTATGTACGCAGTCGTCAAGACCGGCGGCAAGCAGTATCGCGTCGCAGCCGGCGACACTGTTGAGATCGAACGCCTTCCGGGCGCGGCTGGAGACATCGTCACCCTCGATGAAGTTTTGATGCTTGGCGACGGCGCCAATGTCACGATCGGCGCACCGCGCGTCGCTGGCGCCTCGGTCGCGGCCGAGATCCTAGAACAGGCGCGCGGGCCGAAGATCATTGTCTTTAAAAAGCGCCGCCGGCAGAACTCTCGCCGCAAGAAGGGCCACCGCCAGGACCTGACCATCCTGCGCATTTCCGAAATCCTGACGAACGGTGCGAAGCCCTCGGGCGCCAAGGCCGCCGCGAAGAAGCCGGCCGCGAAGAAAGCCGCGTCGTTCACGGACGATGTTTCGCTGATCGGCGGCGTCGGCCCGGTCTTGAAGAAAAGGCTTGCCGAATACGGCGTCACTTCGCTGAAGGAAATCGCTGCGATGTCGGCCGCCGACGTCGCGAAAATGGACGACGCGCTCGACCTCAAAGGCCGCGCGGCGCGCGACGAATGGGTCGAGCAGGCGAAGGAACTGGTCGCCGGGAAGCCCCCGCGCGCGAAAACTGACCGCGCCCGCGCGGACGACGAACAGGAATAAGGGAGCCCACTCATGGCGCACAAAAAAGCAGGCGGCTCGTCGAAGAACGGTCGCGATTCCGAATCAAAGCGTCTCGGCGTCAAAAAGTTCGGCGGCGAGAGCGTCGTTGCAGGGAACATCATCGTCCGGCAGCGCGGCACGAAATATCACCCTGGGCCGAATGTCGGCATCGGCCGCGATCACACGCTTTATGCGCTTTCCGACGGCAAGGTTGAATTCGCAATCAAGGCGCGCGGCCGCCAATATGCGATGGTTGTCGCGAAGAGCTGATCGGCTTCTTCCGCATCGAGACCAAAAACCGGGCAATCGGCCCGGTTTTTTTGCGTCGTCCTTCTCCGCTATCCGACGTGCGGAAGACGGAAAGGGGGCCCCTCATCTTTTCCCGAACGTCTCGCCGAAGAAGTCGCCCTTGTTCCACGACGGCGCGGCATCGGCGTCGGCGAGCGCGCGTGCGATGCGGTAGTTGAGTTCGGTGAAGCGCGCGCCCTGATCATAGAGGATGGGAAGCGAAATATCATCGCTGGGCGCGTGATAATGCGTTGCGAGAAAATTGCGGAAAATGTCGCCGCCGCCATTTTCGAATCCGGTGATGAGGAAAACCGACGGCACGCCCTGTTTCACGAAGCTGTAGTGGTCCGAACGGGTGAAGATGCCCTCCTCCGGGATCGGATCGGGCGACAGCTTGACGCCCATCGCCTCGGCCGCCGCCGCGACCGCCGGGCCGATCGAGGAGCGCTCCGCCCCGAAGGCGACGACATCCGTGAACGGATAAAGCAGAACCGGCATGTCGAGATTGACGTTGGCGACAATCCGCTTTCCGCCGAACGCCGGATGATGCGCGAGGTAATCAGCGCCGATCAGCCCCTTTTCCTCCGCCGTCACCGCAGCGAAGGCGATCGTCCGGCGGGGCGCCCGCCGGTTGCGCCGGAACATGTTGGCGGCCTCGATCAGCACCGCCACCCCGGCGGCGTTATCCATCGCGCCGTTATTGATGACGTCCTCGCCCGGCTTGCCGCCGTCATCGACGCCGATATGGTCGAGATGGGCGGTCAGGAGAATGACCTCGTCTCTGAGCGCCGGGTCAGCGCCTTCGATGACGCCGATGATGTTGTCGCTTTTGGTCTCGCTGAATTTCGACGCGCCCGATACGCGCGCGCGCTTCTTCAAGGGAAACCCCTTCGGCGCGCCGGAGGCGGCTTCCATCGTCCGAAGCGCCAGATAATCAAGCGCCTCGCCCGAAAAGAGCTTTTTTGCGCCCGATTCGTTCATAACGGCGGTCGCGCGGATCGGCGGCGCGGCGCGGTTTGTCCGCCCGTCAGGTCCGGCCCAACCCGTCGCCGGGGCCCCGGCGAACTTCACCGCCACGGGCCAGGGGAAACCTGAAGAATTGCTCTGCATGCTGATGAACCCGACGGCGCCCTTTGCTGCCGCCGTTTTCTGCTTTGCCTCGGCATCGGAGAAATAGGCCGCGAGTTCGGTGGAAAAGCCGCGCGGCGCCCCGGCGAAGGCGACGACGATTTTTCCCGCGACGTCAAGTCCGGCGTAGTCGTCGTAATTTTCAGAAGGCGCAGCAACGCCGTATCCCACATAGACAAGGTCGCCCGAAGCTTCGAAATTCGCATCCGTGAACGAACGCCCGACAATGTAATCGGTGAGGTGAACAAGCGTCTGGAAGCCGCCATTTCCATCAATCGTCATGCGGGCGGCATCGAGATCGCGCATGCTCGCGCGCAGCGGCACGGTCTGGCGCCAGCCGCCGTCAGCGCCGGGCGAAAGCCCGGCCGCTTCGAACTCGGCGGCGACATAGTCCGCGGCGGCGTCGTAGCCGGGTGTACCGGCTTCTCGTCCCGCGCGCGCGTCGTCGGCGAGCCAGGCTATGTCCGCTTTTAGGCGCGCCGCCGCGCCGGCAAGGTCAGGCGCCGGCGCACCCGTCGCGCAGCCAACCGCCAGCGCCGCGAACAGCGCCGCAAATCCAACCCGTTTGAAACTCATGTCCGCCCCGCCAACCACCACCTCCAGTTGGCGCTGAAGGAGCCGCGCGCGTCAAGCAGCCGCGCCGAGCATTTTTGCGAACCGGGCATGGACGGCGCGCACACCCTCGGCCCGGAGCCAGCGGACGACGGAGAGGACGGCGATTTCACCGGCGACCGCATGTTGCGCCGCAGCGCCGTTTCGCATGACCTTGCCCGCGACCAAGGCTAGGAAGTCAGGCTGGCATGAACAGGGGCCGCCGCCTGCCAGGAGAGCGGCGGATCGGGCCTTGTCTCCATTCCCGGCCTCGCCCAGTTTCGTCCCGAGACGGAGTTCAATCAATGCCGCGCTCTTCCGCCGTCGCCATCCTTGCCGTCGCGCTCTGCGCGGGCCTCGCTGCCGCTGGCGAAATGCCCCGTCGGCACGAGCTGCAACTCGGCGTAGGTCTCGCTGCTCCCTACAATCTTGAAGAGGCGTTTCTCAATCTTGCGCAGACGCGCGCCGCAGGATGGCAGTTCGACAGCAAAGGCGGCCGGGTGCGAACCCAGGAAGCCCTCGCCGAAGGCTATCTCGACCCGGTCACCTGGATGCCGACTGAAAAGGCCGGCGCGATGAAGTCCGGCGCCATTGCGCAATTCTTTTCCAGCGCCGACGGGCTCGGCGCCTTTCATGCTGACGAATGGGTGATCGACTGGAAGGGCGACGCCTATGGCTTCATGCAGCGCTGGGAGGGCAAGGGCCGGCCCGTTCGAGACAAGAACAGCGTCACATATGACTTGACCGCCCAATCATTCTCTGACGGATCGCTGCGCTTTTCGCGCATCGGCGCGGGGCTTTCCGACATCCGCCTCTATCGCAGGAAGAACGCCGACCGCCTTGCGCGCGGCGAGGTCTGGAACCCTGTCTTTCTCGATTACGCCCGCCGCTACGACGTCATCCGCACCATGGACGTACAAGGCACGAACAATAGTCAGGTGCGCCGATTCGACCAGATCGCGACGATGGCCGAACCCTGGGGCCAGCGATCGGGTACGCAATGGCCGGAGCCGCCTTTCTTCGGCGCACCCTATGAGATTCTTTTCGACCTCGGGGCCCGCGCCGGATCGAAGCTCTGGGTGACCGTGCCGCCGCAAATCGGTTCGCCCATAAGCTGGGCGGACCCGTCCTTGCGCCGCAAAGACAGACCGGATCGCCTTGACGGAGCGCTTTTCGTTGAAACGACGGCGAAGCACGCAAGGACGACCGTCGAAAGCGAGGAATGGGACGTCTTCGCGCGCGAATTCGCCAAGCGCCTTGCGGCGTCGGACTATCCGCTTGAGCGCACGCTCTATGTCGAGCTTGGCAATGAGATGTGGAATAACGCGGCGGGCTTTTTCGTTTCCACTGCCTATGCGCACGGCATCGCCAAAGGATTCAACGCCGACTGGCGCGCGGGGCACGGCTATGGCGTGTTGTCGGCGCGGCTCGCGCTGGCGATGGAGAAGGCGTTCGCCGCGCAGAAGATCCGCCCCCGGATCGTCTATGTTCTTGGAACCCATACCGCGAACCCGACGCGCACACGCGACGCGCTGAAAGGATTTTCTGCCTACATCGAAATGAAGGGGGAGGACCCGAAAGCATATCTTGCGAAGACAGGCGTCGCCGTGACGAATTATTTCGGCAGGTTTTCAGACCTCACCGAATCCCTCTTCGGCGAGGTCGCCGAAGCCGAAATCGCCGCCCGATGGATCGCCGCGGTAAGGGACGATCCCGAGACTGTCGCAGCGAAGATCACCGCGCACATAACCAAAGGTCCGGCAAGCGCCAAGGCGACGGCCGCCTGGCTCGTTGATTACTGGGGCCGGCACAAGGCGATCGCCGAAGAGGCCGGATCAACCTTCATCGGAGCCTATGAGGGCGGGAGCCATTTGAACCTCCCCTCCGAGCTCGCGAAGTCGCCGGAATTCATGGCGTTCTGGCGGGACTATCACTGGGGCGAGCAAGGCGCCGGCGTCACGCGGGAAGTGAACCGGCGGCTGATCGAGGCATTTCCTGGCGTGATGATCGCCAATTACCTCAGCATGGGCCGGTTGAACGGCGCTGCACCATGGAACGACGGGCACTATTCCGCCCAGACCCCGATGATGCGGATGTGGGATGAATTCGCACGAAAGGGCGAATAAGCGCGCCTGCCGTCGGGGCATTTGGACCATTTGCCCGCCCCCCGCGAAATGGTTAAGATCACACGTTCGTGTTTTCGGGGGAAATTATGGCGGCGCCCTTTTTTGGGTCCCTGGCGTGGATCGTTGCTGCTGCCGGCGTGTTCGCCGCGCCAGCGGCCGCGCAAGGGCAGTTCCATGAAAACGGGGCCGGGCCCGACCCCGATGGGGACACCAACCCGGCGACGCGCACCTATGCGCTTGCAAGCATCGGCGCTGAGGATGCGCGGCTTGATCCTCGCTTCCGCGTCATCTCGTTCGAACCTCCGCCGGGCGGTCATAACGACGCGATTGGCGACCAATACGCGCGGCGTTACGGCGTCAATTTCAGCAAGGGGCTGAAGCGACAAATCTGCGAGGAAGGCCAGCGCTATTTCCGCTATGACACATTCTGCGCCTATATCGCGCCGCCATCCGGCGCTTACGCGGCTCACTACCGCACCGACCGTCGAGACCCCCTCGTCGTCTCGTTCAAGACGCCAGTTTGCGCCGCTGCGCTTTCGATCTATCCGATCGGGGGCCGCGAAGGCGAACGTTTCGAGGCGACGCTGACCCCTTACGCCGGCGACCGCAAACTGAAGCCGGCGAGCGTTCGCTTCGCCTGGACTAGCGATACGTTCCGCTGGCGGACGATGGTCGGCGGCTTCTTTCTCGATCAATCTGCGGACCGCGTCGAGATCTTGGTCGAGAGCCGCGACAATGAAGCCGACATTGTGCAGTTTCTGGTCGACGATTTCGGCGTGATCGAAACGGACTGCGAAAACGCCCTTGAAGACATCCGCAAAGCGACCGGCTTTGAAGTCGCCGAGGACACGCTCACCGCGAAGCCGGCGGAGGAATAGCGCGTACGAAGCGCTAAAGCGCCCCGGCGCGTCGCGCGTCCGGCCCGGCGAAATTCGACGAGCGTTTCTTCATCGCATTCTCTGCAAGTTCGTCGGCGACGCGGCCAAGATTTTTCACCGCCGCGTCGAGCGGCTCGCGTACGCCGTCGATCGTGTCGCCGTCGGCGTCAATTTTCTTCAAGGCCGCGATGTAGACCGCGCGTGTTTCGCGAAGGTCGGCGATCGAGGCTTCGAGCACGGCGACATCGGAAAGGCGGGCCCCGGCGCCTTCTGAGGCGCGCGCCGCAACGCCGGCAAGCGCGTCGGCCGCGGAAAGATGGCGGCGCGCGTCGGCGGCGATCCTTGCGGCGGGGTCGGCGCCGCCGAACGAGGCGAGATAGATTTCAACTGCGCGTTCGCGGGTCATGCGGTCGTCATCGCCGCCGCCGGAGAAACGGGCGGCGAAGGATGCGTCTTCCGGTTTCGGCCAGGGCGACCAGGCAAGATCCGCGGCAGCGACCTTCAGCGCTGCGCGCGCTTCGGTCATGGCGGCCGCGTCCGAAGCATCGGCGTTGCGAATGACTGTCGAGCAAGCAGGCAAGGACAACATAACCAGCGACGCGACAGCGCCCCTTACGCAGAACCCTGACACGCCCTTCAACTCCTGACCTTGCGCAAACCCGATGAGGCCTTGACGCTTCTGACCGCCTGCTTCCGCCGGAGCGGCGCCGCCCATAAACGCCGCGACTGGCCCTAAGGCTTGCGCCCGGTGCGGACTTGCGGAAAACGGCTTGAAGTTACGTCCCCGCCCTCGGTAGTGGATAACATCACATAGAGGTGAAAGTCAGCAGAATTATGGCGGAGCGATTTGATCTTTATCCGGTCCTCGAACCCTATGAGACGGGCCGGCTGAAAGTCTCCGATCTACACGAAATTTACTATGAGGTCTGCGGCAATCCGGCGGGGAAGCCCGCGGTCGTCTGCCATGGCGGACCGGGCGGGGGTATCACCCCGTCGATGCGGCGCTATTTCGATCCGGCGAAGTACCGGATCATTCTTTTCGACCAGCGCGGGTGCGGCCGGTCGACCCCCTACGCGGAGCTGGCGGAAAACACGACCTGGGACCTTGTCGCCGACATGGAGAAGCTGCGCCGGCGCCTTGATATCGGGCGCTGGCTCGTTTTCGGAGGCTCCTGGGGCTCGACGCTGGCGCTCGCCTACGCCCAAACGCATCCGGCGCAAGTGTCGGAACTTGTGCTTCGGGGCATCTTCACGCTCCGGCGCAGTGAACTCCTCTGGTTTTATCAGGAAGGCGCAAACTGGCTCTTTCCCGACGCCTGGGAAGCTTATCTTGCGCCCATCCCGTCTGCCGAACGCAGCGACATCATCAGCGCCTACTACAAGCGCCTGACCGGCGCGGACGAAGCTGAAAAGCGCCGCGCCGCGCGGGCGTGGAGCGCGTGGGAGGGCGGCACGGTTTCGCTTTATCCCTCGCAGGAACGCATCGACAGCTTTTCCGCGGACGCCTTTGCGGTCGCCTTCGCGCGGATCGAATGCCACTACTTCGTCAACCGCGGCTTTTTCGATCGCGACGACCAGCTGATCGCCGATGTCGGACGCATCCGGCATATCCCCTCGGTCATCGTGCAGGGCCGATATGATGTCTGCACGCCGATGAAGACGGCCTATGACCTCCACAAGGCCTGGCCTGAGGCGGATTTCCAATTGATAGCCGACGCCGGTCACGCAGCAAGCGAACCGGGCGTCATCGACGCGCTCATTCGCGCCACCGACCACTTCGCCCGCGCATGATTCCGCCAAAGTTGCGGGGTGCTGACAATCCGCGGCTCGCTGGCAAGATCTTGTCAAGAATCCCTAACTACATCCCTTCCGATCGCCAAACGCAGGTCTCAGGATTTTACGAAAATCTTTAGAGGTGCTGCGCGATGCTCGGTCGCGGGAGACTACCGGGCCAGCCGTCGTGGCTGCATCCGGGGGAGAAGGGTTCGTGGTTCAACGCTCGACGGCGCAAGCCTTGCTACTCGAGTACGAGCAGATCGACGGTCTGCTCGAAGTCGCCGGCGTTGACGGCGTAAAAGACATTCTCGGGGCGTTCTGGCGATCGACGGACGAACTCGCCGCCGATCTCGCGCGTTCGATTGAAGGCGGCGAAGGCGGACAGGCGGCGCGCACGGCGCATGCGCTAAAGGGCTCCGCCGCAAATGTCGGCGCCCTGCGGCTTGCGGAAGCCGCTCGCGAGGTTGAGACGCTGTCAAAGAGCGGCGACTTCGCAACGGCGCGCGCCGCAATCGAACGCCTCGCCGCGATCTATCGCGAGACGCGCGCCGCGCTCGAACGCCACGTCGACACGCATCGCTGAAATTCCTGACTGCGCTATCCTAGAACGCCGGCCCGTCAGGATCGCGGCTCATATGCGCGCTCATCACGAGGCCGAAGCCGATCATCGTCGTCAGCATCACCGTGCCGCCATGCGAGACGAGCGGGAATGGAATGCCGACGACCGGCGCAAGCCCCATCACCATCGCCGTATTGATCAATACATAAATCGCGAACATCGTGACGACGCCGAGCGCGGTCAGGCGGGCGAAATGCGTCTTGGCGCGGGCGCCGATATTGACGCCGGTCAAGACGACCCCGAGGACCAGCGAAAGGAGCACCATCGCGCCGAAGAAGCCGAACTCTTCGCCGAAGATCGTGAAGATGAAATCGGTCTGCATCTCGGGCAGGAAATCAAGCTCGCGCTGCGTGCCGCCGAGAAACCCTTTGCCGAGGAGGCCGCCGGAGCCGATGCCGATCTTTGACTGCGTCAGGTGATACCCCGCGCCCAAGGGATCGCGGCTCGGATCGAGAAAGGTCGTCAGGCGCGCGATCTGGTAGTCGTGCAACAGATCGAACCGGTA
>DNZB01000318.1 GCA_003506635.1 Parvularcula sp. | reverse complement strand
GCCGCGATCCATGACGGCATGGCGGAACGGTTCCGCGCCGTCCTCATGACTGGCATCGTGCCGGCCATCGGCTTCGTCCCGATGGCGATCGCGCACGGCGTCGGCGCCGAGGTGCAAAAGCCGCTCGCGACCGTCGTCATCGGCGGCCTCATCACCGCGACGATCCTGACGCTGTTCGTGTTGCCGGCGATCTGCCGCCTCGTGCTGAGGCCGGCGCGCGTGAGCCGCGTCCAGGAAGAACCAGTCTTTGTGCCGCATCCGGCCCCGGCGGAGTAAGCGGGCGCTTTTATGATTGTCGGGAATCCAGTTCATGAACCGCAACACCGCGCCAGTCGAAGCAAATGGTGATCTTTACGCGGAGCAGGCGCCGGCGCCGCCGAGGCCAGACGACCATGCGGCGGCGCTCTCGTCGCCTCATCGACGCGGCGGCGGCGATTCGAAACTGGACCTGCATGAGCACGCCGGGATCCTCGGCCGCCATGGCGAACTCATCTTTGCGTTCTTGTCCGGCGCGGCGCTCGCCGTCGGCTGGCTGATTGAGCGCGGCGGCGGCGCGGCGCTCCCGTTCTACGCAGCCGCCTATTTCTTCGGCGGCTACTTCACGCTGCGCGAAGCGATCGGGAACATCGCGGCGAAGCGCTTCAGGATCGACACGCTGATGCTGGTCGCGGCGGCCGGTGCCGCCGCGCTCGGAAGCTGGGCGGAAGGCTCGCTCCTTCTGTTCCTCTTCAGCCTCGGTCATGCGCTTGAGGAATTCGCGATGGGGCGTGCGCGCCGCGAAATCGAAGCGCTCGCGAAACTCGCGCCGGATCGCGCAAACATGCGCAGCGGCGGCGCGATCAAGCACGTTCCCGTCGAAGATCTCCGGGTCGGCGACGTCGTCGTCGTCAGGCCCAACGAGCGCCTGCCGGCGGACGGCGTTGTTGTTGTCGGAGAAACCAGCGTCAATCAGGCGCCTGTCACGGGCGAAAGCGCGCCCGTCGATAAGCGCCCGATCGCCGGCAGACCCGATGCGGCGGAGTTCGCAAAAATCTCGGCTGAGCACCGCGTCTTCGCCGGGACAATCAACGGCGCCGGCGCGATCGACGTCTATGTCGCAAGGCCAGCCGCTGAATCGACGCTCGCCCGCGTCGCACGCATGGTCGCGGAAGCGCAGCTGCAGCGCTCGCCGACGGAGAACTTCACGGACCGTTTCGAGCGCCTCTTCGTTCCGTGCGCACTGGCGCTTGTCAGTCTTCTGCTATGCGCGTGGGTCGTCATCGATGAGCCGTTCTCCAAGAGCTTCTACCGGGCCATGGCGGTCCTCGTCGCCGCAAGTCCCTGCGCGCTCGCGATCTCGGTGCCGAGCGCGGTCTTGAGCGGCATCGCCCGCGCCGGACGCGGCGGGGTGCTCATCAAGGGCGGCGCCGCGCTTGAAAATCTCGGCGCCCTCAGCGTCGTCGCTTTCGACAAGACGGGCACGCTGACGGAAGGCAAGCCGAAACTCGTCGATATTGCGCCCGCCCTCGGCGTGGCCGAAGCGGACCTTCTCGCTGTCACGGTCGCGATCGAAGAGCAAAGCGACCATCCCCTCGCCGCCGCCGTCGTTCGCGACGCGGCGCCAAAGCTCGCGGAGGCGTCAAGGCTTCGGGCGAGCGCCGTCGAAAGCATCACCGGCAAGGGCGTAAAGGGCGTTGTCGCGGGCGATCTCGTGCATGTCGGCAAGCCGGCGATGTTCGACGGCGAGGATGAGGCGCCGATGCCGAACGACGTCCGAGACGCCGCGCGCCGCCTGGAACAGACGGGCCGAACCGTAATCATCGTGCGCCGCGGCGCACGCTATCTCGGCGCGCTTGGCCTTCTCGACGTCGAACGCGAATTCGCTGGCGCGGTCATCACCGAATTGCGCCAGCTCGGCGTCTGGAGAATGATCATGCTGACCGGCGACAATCAGAAAGTCGCTGACGCCATCGCCATGAAAGTAGGGCTCAGCGAGGCGCGCGGCGCGCTCATGCCGGAAGATAAAGCCGCCTTTATCCGCAAGCTCCGAAGCGAGGAAGGCGCCATCGCCATGATCGGCGACGGCGTCAATGACGCTCCGGCGCTCGCCGAGGCGACTGTCGGCGTCGCCATGGGCGCGGCGGGCTCCGACGTCGCGCTCGAAACCGCCGACGTCGCCCTGATGGCGGACGATCTGAGGCGCTTGCCTTTCGCTCTCGGCCTCAGCCGGCAGACGAGCGCGATCATCAAACAGAACCTGTGGGCGAGCCTCGGCGTCGTCGCGCTTCTCATTCCAGCGACGATCTTCGGCCTCAACATCGGCGCGGCGGTCGTCGTCCACGAAGGGTCGACGCTTCTCGTCGTCGCGAACGCGCTGCGGCTGCTCGGTTATCGTCAGCCGATGCGAGCCGGCGCGCATCCACTTTGAAAGTTCGGCCTGGAGCATTGGACCAAAGTGTTGGTGATCGAGACAGGATGCCCGCGCTTCGCCATCGTTTTCTGTTCAACGGCCGATCTCACCACTGTCTCCAGTCACGTCGCTGCCCCCATCGCGGCCTCGATTGGTTTGATCTAGGCAAACTACAGTGAATCATAAGGCGCTGAAATCACTCAATTCCCTTTTCATCTGGTCTCTAATATCCGGGCCTTTTTGCGTTACTCGCGCGCCCGCCGGAGAATTGAAAAATCTTTCCCGCGGCAAGCGCCAAACCTCGAGAGAGTAAAGAGCATTGCGGAATTTTCGTGACGGGTTTTGGAGGCTGAGAGAAAGTCTTTCAGCCGGCCCGCCCACGGAGATCTCCCATGTCCATGCAGGTTCTTGACGCAAACTGCGATGCACGCGGCGGCTATAAGGTTGACGTTTCCCGCGGCTCGCGCGTCGGCCGGGTTTCTTCCGAATGGTTCTCGCGGCCGGATGACGAACGTTTTCTTTCGCTGTCCGATCTTCATGCGTCGGTCGCATCCAGGGCGTCGCGCAGCCGGACGAGGACGGTTGAGAGCGCCGCCATCCGGGTTGAAGCGGCGCGCGATGATAGCGAGCGGCTGATGCTGGCGTTCCCCGGGGCTGATGCGCCGGTCGCGCCGACTCACTGGAGTTTCGGCCAGCTCGCCGGCCTCGTCGGCGCGCCTGCATCTTATCTCCGCCAGCTGCCTGCGCCGCTTGCGGCGATCAATTTGCAATATGGGCTCGCCTCGCATCGCGCCGAGCAGGTGAAGACGCTGGAGACGGAAGACGGCCGCATGGAGCTGCGCGCCGTCACCGGCCCCGACTATGGCCGCATCTATGATCACGAGCT
>DNZB01000057.1:9061-23761 GCA_003506635.1 Parvularcula sp. | reverse complement strand
TTTCGAAGCGCTGCGGACCGCGCTCGCCGGCCGCACCGACGTCAAGGTCGTCGGCGACCGCTTCGTCCTCGGCAGCGACGTGCTCTTCGGGTCGTGCTCGGCGGCGCTGAGCGAGGCGGGCAAGCTTGAGCTCGACAAGATCGCGGGCGTCCTCCTCGACATCAAGGATGACATTCCGGCGGACGTCGAATGGGTGCTGCGCGTTGAGGGCCACGCCGACGCCGTGCCGCTCGGCGCGGCGTGCTCGCAGCGCTTTTCGTCGAATCTCGACCTCTCCGCCAAGCGCGCGGTCTCCGTCGCGGAATATCTGCGCACGAAAAACGTGCCGGCCAAGCGCCTGATGGCGACCGGCCTCGGCGCTGAATGGCCGATCGTCGCCGGTTATACGGCGACAGCGCTCGCCCAGAACCGGCGCATCGAGTTCAAGCTCGACGCGCGCTAGACGACCGACGCCGCCGGGAATAATCTCGGCGCCGCCGCGCCGCTGACCGTCGCAGCAGGGGGTGGGCCATGAAACTGATTTTCGCCGCTTGCGCCGCGATGGTCGCCGCCGCGCCCGCATTCGCGCAAGACGACGCGCGCGCTGAAGCCTTGCGCGCGGACCTCAAGGCGCGCGCGCAGACGATCGCGCGCGAGCGCCCGCCGGAAATCGGCGAGGCCGCGCGCGAGGTCGTCGACGGCGACATCAACTGGATGGAGATGCGAACGCAGCTCGCGATCAGCGCGCGGCGCGACATCGGCGCGCAACAGACGGTCACGCGGGCCGTCGCTCGTCCGCCCGGGCTGCGCGCGGCAGGCGCTGACCGCTTCAAAGGCGTACGCGCGGTCGAGGTCAACCGCGCGCAGGCGCCGGTGCTTGTCCCTGAAGGCGGGAAAATCGCCGAAACGCTCAAGGTCTACGCGCAGGGCGATTCCTATTCTGCGACCGCAGAAGTCGCCGATGGCGTCGCCATGCGCATGTCGGGCGCGCGAAAAAGACTTGTGCTCGGCGACGCCAGGGCGGCGCGCGCGAAATTTTCCGCGATGCGCCGTCAGGCAAAGACGCTCGCCAGCGTCGATGCGCAATATCTCATCACCCGCAGCGACAGCGCGACCGATCTTTCCTTCGCGAAGTTCGGCGCCGGCTATGTGCTGTCGCTGATGTGCGACGCGCCCGACACGGACTTGCGCTGCACCGGCGATGATTTCATCGTCGCCCTCGCCTCAAACCTCATTCTGCTCAATCCGGAAGCAGGAGGCGAATGATGTCGGACCGCCGAAACGCCCAATCGGGCCGCGCCGTTCTGTTCCTGCTTGTCTTCCTCATCCTCGGCGCGCTCGCCTGGTGGTGGTGGAAGAACGGCGCCGCCGTCCTTCCGCCTGCGGACGACCCGCCCGCCGGCGAGGAGGAGCCGCCGGCCGACGATCCTGTTGAGGACCCGGCGGAGCCTGACGCGCCCCCGGCGCTGACCGACGCCGACGGCGCGGTTTTCAGCTATCTTCCCGTCGGCGAGCTGTTGCCGAATTCCGGCCCCGGCCTGGCGGACGACACGGTCTACCGCACCGATATCGCCTTCCCGGCGGAGGACCCCGTCTATCTCAACAGCCAGGTCTACCGCTTCGGCGGCGGGCAAGGCGCCGTCAACGGCATGAACGGCGCGCAGTGCGATGCGCGCAATTACGAATATCCCTGGCAGGACACGTTCTGCGAGAAGCGCGACCGCAACCAGCCGCTTTGTCCCGGCGGCGGCCATGAAGGGCTCGACATCCGCCCGCACGCCTGCACGAAGGACGCGCACTGGGCGATCGCGGTCGAGGATGCGCGCGTCATCGACATTCGCCGCCACTGGGTGACGCTGCAGACCGACGACGGGACGATCTACAATTATCTGCATCTCAACATGAGCGGACTTTCCGTGACCGAAGGCCAGCATGTGATGAAGGGCGACCGCATCGGCAAAATCTCGAACGACTTCTTCAAGTCGGACGGGACGAGCGTTCCGACGACGACGCATCTTCACTTCGAAATGTACGAAAACTACGTCGCAGAACCCGGCGACGAGCCGCTCTTTACGAAAGTAAACCCCTATATGACGCTTGTCGCGGCTTATGCGCGAAAACTCGGCGGCGACGAATGACAGTCTCCGGCGGATGCCAGTGCGGCGCGGTGCGCTACCGCATCGACGGGCCGTTGTCGAACCCGCATATCTGCCATTGCCGGATGTGCCAGAAGGCCGCCGGAAATTTCTTCCAGCCGCTCGTCAACGCGCAAAAGAAAGACGTCGCCTGGACGCGCGGGCGCCCGGCGCATTTCCAGTCGTCGGCGAATGTCCGCCGCGGTTTTTGCCCCGCCTGCGGCACGCCCTTGACCTTTGAGACGCTGGGCGCGCGACACCTCAATGTGACGATCGGCAGTCTTGACGATCCGGCGGCGGTGAAACCCGTGACGCAGGACGGCGTTGAATCGCGCATCGCGTGGGTAAAGGACCTTGCGCGGCTTCCCGAAATTTTCACCGACGCGCCGGCGGCGGCCAATCATCAGCACCCGGACCACGACACGCAAGCGTGGACAGCGCGGTGAAAAGCGCGGCGACGAGCGGCGTCAGGCCCGGTTCCGCCTGCGCCGCAGCGTCTCATCTTCCAGCAAGGTAAGCTCTGCCTCCAGCACGATCCTCTGGCGCAAAAGCTGGCGCGTCTCGTCCTGGCGGGCCTCGCATTCAGTTTCAAGCGCGCGCCGCTCTCGCCGCATTTCTTCGATCCGCAGCGCCGCCATGCGGCGCATGGGCTCGACCGCCGCGAGCGACAAAAGGTCCGCCGTGCGCGCGCGGTCGATCACCAGCGCCGCGATCGCCGCGTCGAGCGCGGACAGCCGCCGAAGCGCCGCGCCGAGCGCGGTTTCGGCGACGTCGAGCCGGTTCAAGGTCAACGACAGGAGCGCCTTCGTTTCGCTGAATTTCTTTTTAGTCATCTTTCGCGCGCCTTCCTTCGCACCGTATCCGCGAAGTGAATCGCCGCGGCGATCGCCGCAAAGTGCTCGCGCCGGATCGCTTCGCCGACCTCGACGACTGCGTAGATCGCGCGCGCCGTCGGCGGGTCGCGGCGAATGGGCACGCCGCTCGCCGCCGCCAGTTCGCGAATCTTCGCGGCCATGTTGTCGACGCCCTTGGCGACGCAGACGGGCGGCCCGGATTTCGGGCCGTCCCATTTCAGCGCGACGGCGTAGTGCTCGGGGTTGACGATGACGACGCTCGCCTTCGGCACTTCGGCGAGCATCTTGTTCGTCGCGATCGCTTTCGCCCGTTCGCGCCGCGCCGACTTGAAATGCGGATCGCCGTCGGTCTCCTTCGCGTCGCGGCGCACTTCCTCAAGCGACATCATCAGGCGCTGCCTGCGGCGATAGCGCACCCAGAAGAGATCGGCCGCGCCGATCACGAGCGTGAAGGCCGCAATCGCGCCGATGAGCGGCGCGGCCTCCGCCGCGATCGCGCCTGCGACCCCCTCCCCGCGCATCAGCGCCGCGCCCGGCAGGCGATCGAAACGGTCCTTGTAAAGAAAATAGAAGCCCGCGGTGATAAGCGCGAGAACGGCGGCGCCTTTCGCGAATTCCGCAAGACCGTCCGGCCCGAATTTGTGTTTGGCGTTGGCGACGGGCGACAGGCGCGAAAGCTTCACCTTAAGCCGCACCGGCGCGATCACGACGCTTTGCTGGAGAACAAGCGCGGCGGCGGCGACGGCCGCGGGGGCTATCAGAAAAATCGAGGCGGGCGCGACGGCCGACGATATCGCGGCGCCGAGCGCTGCTTCATTCTTCAGCGGCGAAAACGCCTCGGGCCGGTCCTGGAAGACGGCGAGCGCCGCCGCGATCTGCGGCCCCAGCATGACGGCGCCGGCAAGGCTCGCAAGAAAAAAGCCGAGATAGGCGGCGGCGCCGGTCGCATCGCGCGAGACCGGCATGTCGCCCTCGCGCCGCGCGCGCTCAAGCCGCGACGGCGTGGGGTCGAATGATTTGTCCTGACCAGCGTCCCCGTTCATGGCAGCCCCGCAAGCGGCGCCGCGACAAGGCTCGCCGTCACCTCGCTCCAGCGCGACAGAATGACGGCGGCGGCGCCGGCGAACAGCGCCATCCCGGCGAAAATGACCGCCGGCGCGCCGACGAACACCGCCGCCATCTGCGGCATCGCGCGGTTCGCCGCGGCGAGCGCGACCGAATAGACCATTCCCAGCAGCACAAAAGGCGCGGCCATTCCGAAGGCGAGCGACAGGGCTTTCCCGGACTGCGCCGCGGCGAATTCAGCGCCTTGCGAAAAATCGAATCCGGCGCCGAACGGGAACGCCGCGTAACTTTCGGCGAGCGAAGCGGCGAGGCGCAGATGCAGCCCGCTGGCGCAGGCGAGCGCGAGGCCGGCGGCGATCAGGATCGTCGAGATGGGCGATTCCTGATCGTGGCTCAGCCCCGGCCCGAAGAGCTGCGACAGCGTCAGGACTTGCGCGGTGACGACGCCGAGCATCTGCAAGGCGAAGACGCCGAGGCGGAGCGCAAAGCCGATCAGCAGCCCGGTCGCGGCCTCAGCGCCGATCATGGCGGCGAGCGCCGCCGCATTTGCGGCCGGCGCAGGCGCCGCCGCGAATGGCGCGACAAGCATCGTCAGCGCAATCGCGCCGGCGAGCCTTACGCGCACCGGCACGGCCAGTTCGCCGAGCGCCGGCGCAAGAAACGCGATCGCCGACATGCGCGCGAGCACCCCCGCCCAGAGCGGCAGGTTGAGGTTCGCCGCCTCAACGAGCCCTGCGATGGCGGCGAAATATTCGGTCATGGCTCAGGCCGCTCCGACGAGAACCGGCTTGGTCTGCAGATCGAGTTCGTCATAAGCGACGACCGGATTGCGCACGCCCTTGGAGGCGAGCACGGTTCGAATGAAGCGCCGGCGATCGGCGAAAGTGACGATCGCCGGCGAGAGTTTCTGCGCAGCGGCGTTTCGCAGCTGGTCCTGGATGGAGCGCGAGAGCCGGTTGAACTCCTCCGGCGGCAGCGCGACTTCCTTGGCGTTTCCCTTGACGACCTCATATTTCAGGAACAGCTGCTCCCAGTCCGGCGACAGCTGGATGAGCGGCGCCTCGCCGCGCTCGTTGCGGATGCTTGCGGTGATCTGTTTTGCCAGACGCCGGCGGACATGCTCGGCGATCTGCTCGGCGTTTTCGCACCATGGGCGCACTTCGGCGATCGTCTCGAGGATGAGGCCGACATTCCTCACCGAGACGCCCTCATCAAGAAGCAACCTGAACACCGCTTGCGCGGTCTCGACCGGAACCTTTTCGGGCACCAGATCGTCGATCATCTGGCGCAGCGCGTCGCTGCGCGCCGGCTCGCTGGTCTTCACCGCCTCATCGAGCAGGCGCCGCATCGCGCGTCGCGTCATCAGGCGGCCGAAATTCGACTTGATCGATTCCAGAAGATGCGTTGCAAGAACTTCGCCGGGTTCAACGACGGCAAGACCGGCGGCGAGCGCGTCTTGCCGGCGCGACGCGGAAAGCCAGCGCGCCGGGGCGCCGTAGACAGGCTCTTGCACCGGCTCGCCGCCAAGGCTCGCCGCTTCCGTCTCATCGGCGAGGACGAGGATCTGATCGGGCCGAAGCCGGAACCGCGCGTGCTCGACGCCCTGGATGTAGATGACGTAATCGCCCGGGCTAAGATCGGCGCTGTCCGTCAGGCGGATCGGCGGCACCACGAAGCCGAATTCGCTCGCGACGAAATTGCGGATTTTCGCGATGCGCGCTTCAAGTCCCGTCGCCGCATCAAGAGCGAGCGGCGTCAGGTCCGGCGCAAACTCCACCTGGATTTCATCGAGCGCGAGATGATCGCCGAGCGTTTTCCCGGCGGCGGGCGCCGCGGGCGGCGGCGCAGTCAAGGCGTCGCGCGCTTTCCTGTTTTCGCGTGCGTGAAGGAAGAGCGCGCCGGCGGCGAGGCCGACCGCGCCGAGCGCGAAATAGAGAAACGGCAATCCCGGCACCACCGCGAACACCGCCATGCAGCCCGCAACCGTCATCAGCGCGAGCGGATAAGACGTAAGCTGGCCGATGACGATCGTGTCCGTCGATCCCGACGTTCCGCCCTTTGACATCAAAAGCGCCGCGGCGACCGAAATGATGACCGAGGGCAATTGCGATACGAGACCGTCGCCGACCGTCAGGATCGAATAGGTTCTGACCGCTTCCTCAAGGCTGAGGCCGTGCGCGCCGGCGCCGACGCCGATGCCGACGACGAGGTTGAGGATGGTGATGAGAAGCCCGGCGACCGCGTCGCCCTTGACGAATTTCGAAGCGCCGTCGAGCGATCCGAAAAACGCCGTCTCGTCCTGTTCGCGCTTGCGCCGCGCTTGCGCTTCTTCATGCGTGATCGCGCCGGCGGCGACGTCGCTGTCGATCGCCAGCTGCTTGCCCGGCATGCCGTCGAGCGCGAAGCGCGCCCCGACTTCCGCCATGCGGCCCGCGCCCTTGGTGATCACCATGAAGTTGACGATCATGATGACGGTGAAGACGACAAGCCCGATGAAAATATTGCCGTCCATGATGAACATGGCGAAGCCGTGGATGACCGCGCCCGCGGCGTCCGGACCCGTGTGTCCTTCCCCGATGATCAGCCGCGTCGATGAGATGTTGAGCGACAGGCGAAGCATCACCGCTGAGAGAAGAACCGTCGGAAAGCCGGAGAAATCCACCGGCCGCTCGACGAACAGCGTCATCGCGAAGACGAGCATCGCAAGCGCGAAGGAGACCGTCAGGCCGATGTCGACGAGGACCGGCGGCGCAGGCAGAACCATCATCGCAATGATGGCGATGAGGCCCGCGGTCATCACGGTCGTCGCGCGGCTGTTCGCCGGAAAAAAATTCCCGAACAAGGGGCCGCCGGCGCGTACGGTCGGAGCAGCCGGCATTGTCAGCCTCCGGCGATCAGGGGAATAAGGCGCGTTTCAAAGAAGTCCGCCAGCATGCGGCCGGTCGATCCCGCCGTGACGGCGAAGACGATCAGCATCGCCGCCAGCTTCGGCGCGAAAGTCAGCGTCTGCTCCTGCACTGACGTCAGCGCCTGAAGAAGGCCGATGACGAGACCGGCCGACAGCGCCACGAACATCAGCGGCGCGACCATGACGACGCTGAGCGACAGCGCTTCGCGTAACAGACCCAGAACATCTTGCTCGGTCATGGCGGGGATCAGACCGGCATCCGGAGGATTTCCTGGTACGCCTCGACGACCTTGTCGCGCACCGTGATCGCGGTTTCGATCGCAAGCTCGGCGGCGGCGATCGCCTCGACGACGGAGTGCGGATCGGCGCCGCCGGTCATCAGTCCGACCGAGGCTTTCTCGCTCTCATTGATGACGCCGGCGAGCTTCTGGATCGCGTCGAAAGCAAGGCCGGCGTTGTCGCTCTTCGCGGCGGGCGCGGCGACCGCGGATTTCGCGGCGCTGTAGGCTTGCGCAGCCTGAAACGGCAGCATTTTCATCGCACGAACCTATCGCCTCAGGATTTCCAGCAGCCCGGAATACATTTGCCGGACCTGCGAAATGATCTGCAGCCCGGCCTGATAGGACTGGTTCGCCTCCTTCGCGTCCGCAAGCTCGGTGATGACGTTGACGTTCGACCCTTCGACATAGCCTTCGGCGTCGGCGAGCGGGTGCGTCGGGTCGAATTTCCGCTCGCGCGGCGATGGGTCAAGGCCGATGCGCGAGACTTTGACGGTCTCGACATTCGCCGCGCGGTCGAGCGCGCGATCAAAAGTCACCGTCTTGCGGCGATAGCCGTGCGTATCGGCGTTGGCGAGATTTTGCGCGACGATCTGCAAGCGATAGGCTTGCGCGCGAAGACCGGAAGCCGCGGCGGCGGAGGTTTTGGCGAAGACGTTCATGGCGGTCACCGCGGCCGGGCGCCGGCGGCGCGAAGCATGGCGATCGTCTTTTCGAACAGCGTCGCCGCGATCTCGCCGGCGCGCGAGGCGGCGCCGGCGCGAATCATTTCCTCTTCAAGCGAGACCGTGTTGCCGTTCGGCGATGCGGCGCCGAGCTTTTCGACAGTCCTTGTACGGAACGCCATCGTTTCACTTTCTTCGCGAAGGCGGCGGACGGCGTCGCTGAAGGGCTCGATGTCCTTCGCGCGGTAGCCAGGCGTGTCGGCGTTGGCGACGTTGACCGCCGCCGTCGAAAGCCTCTCCGCCGAATGGCGGCCGAGCGCTCCGGCGAGGCGAAGCAGGGCGATATCGGATGGCATGGTGACGGCTCCTTAACCTTACCTGCGGATAAACTCGCGTTAAAGTTGTAATTAATGGTTAATGCCACCAATGAAGTTTGAACGGGAGCCCGCATGATCGAGCCCGCCCTTATCGAGAGCCTGCGGCCCTCCGTGTACGGCGCGATCGCCGCGGTCGACGGCGCAAAACTTCGCGTCGGGGGGCTCGCGCGGTTCGTTCGCGTCGGCGACCGGCTGTCGATCACGCGCGAGAAGCGCCCGCCGCTCATCGCAGAGACCTACGCGGTCGAGCGCGATGCCGCGCTCGCCTATGCGTTCGAGTCGACGGAGGGCGTCACCGCCGGCGCGCGCGCCGAACTAAGGCCCGACATCGCCTTCGCGCGGCCGAGCAAGGACTGGTTAGGGCGCGTCCTCAACTGGCGCGGCGAAACGATCGACGGCGCGGCCCCGCGCGGGGGCGCGCGCGCAATGCGACTTAACGCGCCGCCGCCGCCCGCCGCGCTGCGCCGCGCGCTGGGGCCGCGGCTGGCGACCGGCATGGGCGCGTTCGATACGTTTCTTCCCTTGTGCCGCGGCCAGCGCGCTGGGGTCTTCGCCGGCTCCGGCGTCGGCAAATCGACGCTCCTTTCCAGCTTCGCCGCCGGCGTCGACGCCGATGTTTGCGTGCTGGCGCTGATCGGCGAGCGCGGCCGCGAGGTGCGATCATTCGTCGAAGCGGCGCGGGAGGCGGGAATCCTCGACAAGACGGTCGTCATCGCCTCAACCTCGGACGAGCCGCCGCTGGCGAGGCGCGAAAGCGCGCGCCTTGCGCTTGCCGTCGCTGAATATTTCAGGCGAGAGGGCGCGCACGCCCTTCTCGTCTTCGACAGCCTGACGCGCTTCGCCGACGCGCACCGGGAAATCGCGCTTGCGAAGGGCGAGCCGCCGTCGCTCCACGCCTATCCGCCGTCCACCGTCAGCGCGCTCGCCGCGCTGGTCGAACGCGCCGGCCCCGGCGTCGAGGGCGAAGGCGACATCACCGCCGTCTTTTCGGTGCTGGTCGCCGGGTCCGACATGGAAGAGCCCGTCGCCGACATGGTGCGGGGACTTCTTGACGGCCATATCGTCCTTGACCGGACGATCGCCGAGCGCGGCCGCTTTCCGGCCGTCAACATCAGGCGGTCGGTGTCGCGTTCCCTTCCCGCGGCGGCGAGCGCCGCGGAAAATGGGGCGCTGCTTGAAGCGCGCCGCCTCCTCGCCGCATATGAAAACGCCGAGCTTGTCTTGCGCGCCGGGCTTTATGTCGCCGGGGCCGATGCGGCGACCGACCGCGCCATCGCGCTTTTTCCGCGGCTCGACGCCTTCATCGCGCAACACGACATGGCGAACCCGGAGGAGAGTTTCGCGCGGCTCCAGGCGATCTTGCGGTCGAACTAGCGCGCCGATTCGGCGGCCCGCGCGCTGAAGAGCGAGGCCGCCGGCGCAGCGCCGGGCGCCGTCAGCAGCGTCAGCGCCGCGACGCCGCGGCCCGTCGTCGGCGCCGCTTGCGCGGCGTCCCTCAGGAAGAAGCGCCGCAGCGTCGCATCGACCGTCTCGGCGCTGGCGAAAACGGCGGGGGACCGTCCGCCAAAGCTTTGCGCCGCTTTCTCTTCAAGGATCGCGCGTTGCCGGTCGACATCAAGGCTTGCAAAGCTCGCCGGCAAACCGAAAGCCGTTTCGACGACGCGCCGCAAGGGCTGCTGCCCGAGGATCTGGAACCAGCCGGAGCGATCGACGCTCGCGCCCTCGGCGATCGCCTTGATCTCGCGCTTGAAATTCAGGGCGAGGCGGATATTGGCGTCCGCTTCCCCCGCGGCGCTTTCAAATGCGCGCTCCGCATAGCGCGCCTCGATGTCGGATTGAAACGCCTTTGACGACAGCGGCGGCGCGCCGCTCGCGAATCCGAAGGCGCGGGCAAAGGCGCGCCAGCGCGGATCGTTAAGGCGATTGGCGAAGGATTTCGGGTCGCCCGGCGGCTGTTCGAGAACGCGGCGGATGATCGCTTTTTTCGCGATTTCCGATTCAAGGCCGAAGGCGCCGAGCGCGACGTTGAGTAGCCGGCGGTCGGCGACCAGCGCTTCGGCCGACGTGACGGAGCCGATTTTATCGCGGAAATAAGCGAGATCGCGCTGGAGCTCCGGCGATTTTTCGAAGGCCGCGAATTGCCGCGCCGCCGTCCGCTCGAAAACTTTCCAGCCGGCGAAACCGCCGAAGGGGACGACCGGGGTGAACATCAGGGGGCGCCGGGCGGCGGCGCCTCGGCGGCGAGCAGCGGCTTGATCGCGCGCATCACCGAAAAGAGCCGGCCCGCGAGGGCCGCCTCGCGCGCCTTGAGGAGCGCGGCCTGCGCGCGCTCGTCCCCGGCCGCGCCTAGCGCGTCGTCGATCAGCGGCGAAAGCTCAGCGAGCGCCGCGCCGGGTTCTGCTTCTCCGGCGACGGCGAGCTGCGCGATATAGTAGATGCGGCCCGCCTGCGACGCCGCGTCGCGCGGATGAAGCGCATCGCGCAGCCGCAACACGGTTGCGTCAGCGGACCGAACGCGAAGCCGCGTCGCGCGTGCGCCGTTCTGCAGGACGGCGCCGTTGATCAGCAGCTTTTCAAAAGGCCGCAGCTTGAGGACGAGGCCGGTCATTCCTCGCTCCGCGCGCGGCCGGAGCCGCGCAGGCCTTCCGCGATGTTCTTGTTGATTTCGAGGAGGACGCTGATCTCCGCCGGATCGCCCCGCTGCAAGCGCATCGTGTGATGGCGGACGAATGCCGCAAGCCGGATGACCCCGGCGCGCAGTTCGACCGGCAAGCCGTTGCGCGAATCCGCCGCGTCGGCGGCGAAGCGCGTCCACAAGGTGAGGTTGCGGGAAAGCGCGGCGATATAGCCTGGATGATCGTCGCTGATGCGTGCGGACGCCGCCTTGAGGTCGGCGGAGGCCTTCGCGAGCGCGGCCCCTTCAATAGAGCGCGGGCTCGCGGTCGCCAGCATTGAGGACTGGTATCCTTTTGACGCCAGTGAAACGTGGGCCATCGCGCGCGGTCTTTCGTTAATCGTCTAATCGAACCGTGAAAAAGGGAGCGCCGGCGAGCGGCGCTCCCCCCTTCTCCACCCGATTAACGGAACAAGGCGAGGATCGACTGCGGCGACTGATTGGCGATCGACAGCGCCTGAACGCCGAGCTGCTGCTGAACCTGCAGCGATTGGAGCCGCGCCGAGGCCTCCTCGAGGTCGGCGTCGGTCAAGGCGCCGATGCCGCTCGTCAACGCATCCGTCAGCTGACGGACGAATTCGTTCTGCGTCTCGATCCGCTTTTGCGACGAACCGAAGGAAGCGGCGGCGTCGATCGCCGTTTGAACGAGACCTTCGATCGCGGTCAGCGCCGACGCGGCTCCGGCCGCGGTCGAAACGTCGATTGTGGCGAGCGCTGCAAGACCGCCGCCCGCGCCGGTCTCAAGGCTTTGCGCGGCGACCGAAATGCTGCTCGCGGTCACGGTGCCGGCGGCGTCGCGGTCGAGCGAGGCAAGGAAGGTCACGGTGCCGGTCGCGGCCTTGACGAGGTTCAGGCCGTTGAACTGGGCGGCGTTGACGATCGAATCGACCTGATTGGTCAGCTGCGTGACGTCGGCCTGGATTTTGGTGCGGTCGACGTTCGCTTCCTGCGACTGGACGACGAGGCCCTTGATCTGCGTCAGGATGTCCGTCACCTGTTCCGCCGCGCCCCGCGCGACGGCGACAGTCGAGGTTCCGAGATTGAGCGAGTCCGAAATTCGCTTGAAGCCTTCGACGTCGGATTTGATGACGGTCGAAATCGCGTAGATCGAAGCGTTGTCTTTCGCGTTGCTGATCTTCTTGCCGGTCGAAATCTGCTCTTGCACGACCGAAAGATTGCGATTGACGGTGCGAAGGTTTTGCAGCGCGACGATGGCGCTGTTGTTCGTCTGAATGCTGGCCACGAGGGTTCCTTTCTCTGATTCAGATTCTGCTGAACTCAACTAGAACCGGCCCCGACGGGGTCGCAGCCGGCGCGCCAGCTTTCAGCGGGCTGTTGGGGCGTCCTGCCCCTTTGCCGACGGTCTCACGCCGGCAGCACGATTGCTTGTGCGAGGCGATCAATACAACCTGGAGTATACTATTTCGTTAATGCGTCAGGCGTTTCGTCCGGCGCCCGGCGCCGGTGTGAAGTGTCCGCGCCCGTGCGCGCCGTAAACGCCCGCCGAGCGCTCCGCGGCGACGATGGCGTCAAGCCGGACGCGCGCGCGCGCAATGCTGTCGCGCAAGGAGGCCAGGCGCGCCTCGTTATCCGCCAATAGCGCGACAAGGCGCGCAAGATCGCGGCGGGCGCCGTCGCTGAGCGCGCCCCGCGGCGGCGCCGACGCTGTCTCAAGCCGGTCGGCGAGGGCGCGCTTTTTTTCGGCGACTTCGGCGATTTCCTTGAAGCTTCGCCGCTTCAACGCACGCGATTCACGAACGGCCAGCTCCGTCAGCATACGGATTGTCGCCGCGATGTCTCTCGCCGCCGCCGTCATTGCGCACGGTCGAGCCGCCGCTCGATCATCTCAGCGACGCCGAAGCCGCCGCGCTCGGCGATCAGCCGTCCAATCTCCTCGACGAGAAAGCTCGCCATCGCCTCGCCGCCGAATCCGCTGTCGGAAGCGACCGCCCGGCCGACTCCCGAATGTTTCAGCATCTCGGCGGCGAAGGCCGCTTCGAACTCCCTGGCGGCGGCGGCCGGCGAAGTCCCCGGCTGCGCGGGGCCGCCGGGCGAGACAATCTTCAGAGCCTCGGAAGGCGCGATGCGGGTCACGCTTAACCTTTCCCTAAACCGTGACTGCTACCTATAGTTGTGTACGCTAAACACTCCGTTACCGGGGTTGCAGGTTTTTGTGGAAGCATTCGCAGCCCTTCGGGCGACCGCCGCCGAGCCGACGAAAGCCCGCGCCGCCGCGCCGGAAAAGGACGAAGTCCTGGCCGCTGCAAATGTCTTCAACCTTTTGATCGGGTCGTTGAAGGAAGCCGCGGCGGGCGCTGGCGCTGAAGATACTGAGGCCAGAGAGACGGCGGCGAAAGACAAGGTCGCCCCGCGCGGCGCCGGCGCACAACCTGACGGGGATACGTCCAAGACGGAAGACAGCGTCGCCGAACCGCCGGCGATCGCGCCTGTCGCCGCCGAACTCCAGCGGCTCCCTGTCGCGCTTGAGACCGCCTTACTTCGCATCGAAGCCGTCGCCGAAGACGCCGACAGCCAGCATCCTTCGCCGTCCGCGCTCGACGGCGGCGCCGTCCCGGTGACGCCGGCCGCGCTTGCAGCGCCCGCCGGCGACGCGCCAGACGCCGGGACGCTCCGTACACAAGCCATCGCCGCGGCGCCGGCTCCGGCCCCGCGGCCCGCTCAAACCGGCAAGGCCGCGCCGCCGCCGGATCGCGCGCCGATCGCCGGAGAGAGCGCAGGCGCGGCAAGCGAACCGCCGCCGCGCGCGCCGAAAGCCCAGTCCGGCGCCGGCGGTTTGGAAGCCGCAGCGCCCGAAAGTGCGAATTCGCGCAACGGCGCCGAAGCGCCGCCTCCCGCCGCGGAACCCATCGCCGCCGAACGCACGCCGGCCGAGACCGCCAGACCCGAGAAAGCGCCGCCGCCGCAGGCCGCGCCGCTGGCGATTGAAAGCGCCGCCGTAAATGAGATCGCGTCCTTGCCGTCAAAGGTGCAGGCCGCTGAAGGCCCCGCGCCTTTCCTTGCGGCGACGCCGGCGGAAGCAGCGCATGCGGCGAAGGCGCCGCCGTTTGAAGTCGCGACGATCACCCGGCGCAGCGACGGCGGCCTTGAAATCCGGCTCGACCCCCCGGATCTCGGCGCCGTCTCGATCCAGTTTTTCGAAGATGACGGCGGGGCCTTGCTGGCGGCGATCACCACCGAGCGCGGCGAAACCCTCGACATCCTTCGACGCCATTCCGATTTCCTGCAGCGGGAACTGGCGCGCCAGGGCGCCGGGGATTTCACCTTGAGCTTTTCCGACCGCCGCGACAGCGGCGCGCAGGCGCAAGACAACGGAACGCGTGAGCGCCGGACCTTCCGGTTCGGTGAAACGCCGGAAGCCTTCGTCCGGAACATCGCCGGACAAAGCATCGTAAGGCCCACGGACAGGGTCGATCTCATCGCGTGAAGGAGCGATCATGCAAGTCGATTTCCAGCCGTCAACGACAGCGACAGCGACGCAGCCGAAGCCGGCCGCAGCGAGCGAGCAGACGTCGGTAGATTTCCAGAGTTTCCTCCGCCTGCTGACGGCTCAGCTAAGGAACCAGGACCCCTTGTCGCCGCTCGACTCGACCCAGTTCGTCGCGCAGCTTGCAAGCTTCTCGACGGTCGAACAGCTTGTCTCGGCGAATGCGCGGCTTGATGCGCTCGGCGAAAGCCTATCGGCGGGCGGCCTCGGCGATTACGCCGACTGGATCGGACGCACTGCGGAAATATCCGGCCTGCCCG
>DNZB01000057.1:1476-8720 GCA_003506635.1 Parvularcula sp. | reverse complement strand
CCAGCGGCGCGGAAGTCGACCGCTTCGCGATCGCCAATGGCGCCGGCCTCGGCGTCTGGACGGCGCCGAACGCGCAAGCGGGCGAGGTCTACGTTTTCGAAGCGGCGTTTGAGTTCGCCGACGGGTCGCGCGCAACGGCGCCGGCGTCGACCTTCGCCGCGATCGACGCGGTCCGGCAGACGGGCGAGGGCGTCGTCCTTGACCTCGCGAACGGCTTGTCGGCGTCGCCGACTGCGGTCATCGGCCTTCGGCGGTGACGGTCAGGACCTGCTAGTACGGCTGATAGCCGACATCCATCAACAGCACGGATCGCGCATCCTCGCCGAGGATTTCGCGCACATTCGCCAGCACAGCGCCGCGCGTCGTTTCAAGAAGCGCAGGATCGGTCAGCATGTCCGGCAGCTCGCCGTTGGCGGATTGCGCAAGCAGCGCCTTCAGCACCGCGTCTCGCAACTTCGGCTCTTCGGAATAAATCGCCTCGTTCGCGCCCGGGGCGAGTTCGATCATGACGTCGAGGATCATCATCGCCCTTGGCTCGCCGCCTTTGACGATCGGCGCCACGAACTGGCGGCTGAATTTGAAGTAGGCGGCTTCTTCCGCCTTTTGGCCGTGTTTGTCATCGGCCTTTTTCTTCGACTTCTTTTCTCCCTTGTCATGCTTGTCGTCGCTCGCATGCGCCTCTTTTTCTTCAGGCGCCTTGGCGTCCGCCTTCTTATCAGCGCTCGCGCCGGCGTGCTCATCGGCGTTTTCGCCGCCGGCTTCTTCGCTCGCCTGGGGGGCCGCTTCAGCGCCCAGGACGGCGCGAAGGCCGACGCCGCCGCCGCCCCCGACGAGCGCCGCCAGCGCAATGATGATGACAGGAGACAGCTTCATGCTCAGAACGGCGACACGATATCGATGACTTTCTGGCCATAGCGCGCACGGTTGGTGCGGCTGACGTCGCCCTTGCCGCCATAGGCGATGCGCGCCTCGGCGATCTTGTCATAGGCGATGATGTTCGCGCGCGTGATGTCTTCGCGCCGGACGACGCCTTCGACGCGAAGGTCGCGCATTTCGTCATTGACCCGCACTTCCTGGCTGCCGCGCACGACAAGATTGCCGTTGGGCGTCACATCGACGACCGCGGCGGCGATCCGCAGCGTGATGCGCTCGCGGCGCCGGATTGCGCCTTCGCCGTTCGATTGCGATGCTGACGAAACATCGATCGCGGGGTCAAGACCGGCCCCGCCCGGCAAGACGCGCTGGGCGAGGGTGTTGAGCCCCAAAAGCGCGGGGACGGAGACTTCCTCGGTCGCGTCGCGTTTCCGCTCCGTGCGATTGCGGAGATCGGCGCTGTCGTCGATTTCGACGACGATCGTCAAGATGTCGCCGACGACGCGCGCGCGGCGGTCGCCGAACAGCGACTGGGGTCCTGACCGCCACAAGCCGCCCGGCGCCGCCGGCTCGGGGGCGTCTTCGAGGTAAGCTGGCGCCGTTGCCGCGAATTGCGTCATCTCCGGCGCCGAAAATTCAGGCGCTTTAAGGCCGCTCGCGCGCAGCGCCGCGCAACCGGGGGCCGCAGCGGCTATAAGAAGGCTGATGACGAACGTTTTTCTCATTTCACCTGCACCACTCCTTCGCCGACGACGACGCCGGCGATCGTCGATTTTGACGAGAGGGCGAGAACCCGCACCTCTTCGCCGAGCGCGCCGCTCGACAGCGCGCGCCCCTCGGCGGAAATCGACAGCGCGCCTTTGACGAACTGCATGCGCACCAGCGCGTTGCGCGCGACCAGCACCGGCGCGCGCACGTCGGCAGGACGAATCGCGGCCCCCGCCGGCATGAAGCGGCGCAGCTGCTTTCCCGACAACAGGGCGACCGTCGCTGGATCGCCGCTGAGATCCTCGGCGGCGAGGATTGCGCCGGCGGCCTGCGCGCGGACGAGCGCGGGCGCCGGGCTCGCCTCGACGGCGGCCTGCATCAATGCGATCAGAGCCAGCGTCTTCATCGTCTCACCGGATCTGAGACGTCGCGGCGAGCATCTGGTCGGCCGCGGTGATGACCTTCGAATTGAGCTCATAGCCGCGCTGGGCTTCGATCAGTTCGGCGATCTGCTGAACGACATCGACGGAGCTTTCTTCGAGATAGCCCTGGCGCAAGAGGCCCCGGCCCTCTTCGCCCGGCACGCCGCGCACCGCCTCGCCGGACGCCGCCGTCGCTCGGAAAAGATTGCCGCCGATCGCCTCCAGTCCTTTTTCATTGGCGAAGCTCGCAAGCTCGACTTCCCCGATCTGCGTGCCGTTCGGGTCGCCGTCGAAGAAGGCGAAGACCTCTCCATTGGCGTTGATCGTGACGCGCCGCGCGTCAATCGGCACGGTGATGTCGCCGGCGAGCGGCAAGCCGTCATTCGTCACCACGAGGCCTTCCGCCGTGCGCTTGAACGATCCGTCGCGGGTGAAGGCGGGCTCCCCCGACGCCAGCGTCACCTCGAAGAATCCCTCGCCCTCGATCGCGATATCAAGATCGCCGCCCGTCTGTTCGAGCGAGCCTTGCTGGAAATTGACCGCCACCGACGCCGCGCGGACGCCAAGGCCGATTTCAACCCCTGAAGGCGCGATTTGTCCGCTGGCGCTGGTGATCGCGCCGGGCGCGCGCAGTTGCTGGTAGTGAAGGTCGGCGAATTCGGCGCGCCGCGCGGAAAAGGCTGTCGTATTCATGTTGGCGATGTTGTTGGAGATGACTTCGACGCGCCGCTGTTGCGCATCCATCCCGGTCGCCGCGATTCTAAGCGCTTGCATTGATAGTCTCCTTATTGTTGCCGGCCGCCGCCGAGAACGGAAATGGCGCGCTGGATGCGCGCTTCTTCATCAGTCATCATTTGCTGCCCAAGTTCGAACGCGCGCTGGACCTCGATAAGGCGCGAGAGTTCCAGCACGGGCGTGACGTTCGACGCTTCGAGGAAGCCCTGCCGGACGATCGGCGTGACGTCGGCGAGCGCGCCCTCTGCTCGAAAGAGCGTCGTCCCCTCGCGCACAAGGCGCGTCGGGTCGGCGGTCGCGACCCGCACCTGGCCGATGACGGCGCCGTCCGCCGAAATGACGCCGTCAGCCGAGACGACAAGCTCGCCCGCGGTCACCGTGATCGATCCGCCGCCCGTGCCTTGAACCAGATGGCCTTCGCTTGTCGCGAGCAGGCCCTGTTCATTGCGCTGAAAGGCGCCGGCGCGCGTCAGACGCTCCCCTTGCGGCGTTGCGACGACGAAGTACCCTTCCCCTTCGATCGCAAGGTCGAGCGCCGCCCCGGTCTGAATGAATTCGCCCTGGGCGTCGTTGATGAGGCGACCGCCGATTCTGGTCTGCGAGATGCTCGGCTCGCCCGGCAACGCGTTCACATATTCCGAGAAGATCTGGCCGTCGCCGCGATAGCCGGCGGTTGACGCGTTGGCGATGTTATTCGCAAGACTTGCAAGCTCCTGTTGGAGCGCAGCCTGACGCGACAGCGCGGAATAGATGGCGTTATTCATCGGCGACTACCGCGCGCAAAAAGGCGATTTCCGATTTCCGGTCGCGCGCCAGGCGCTCGATCTCGCGCGGATCGACCGCGCCAGCCTTTGGACCCGTCGCGAAGAGCGCTTTGATCGCGCCGGTCTGGTCCGCGGACAAGAGCGCATCCGGCGGCGACTTTCGCGCGGACAGAAACGCAAACGCCGCCCTTTTGGCGGTAGCCGCGTCGATCGGCGCCGTTTTCGCGAGCGCCATCAGCGCGGCAAGTTTTCCCATGCGCCAATAAGCGCCGCTGAGGAGCGAGGGCTCCGCGGCGGGCGGCGCGTTATCGTCAAGATCGCCGGCGTCGGCGTCCGAATAGGCCGTTTCGAGCAGCAGTTTGGCGATGCGCGGATCCCTCGCATGGGCCGCCGCGAGGGCGCGCGCTTCGACGATGCGGCCAGACTGCGCCAGTGCGCGGCTTTTGAAATAGGCGGCATCGCTCGCGTCGAACGAGGCGGCGGACATGAACTTCGCAAGCGACTCCTCAGCGCCGAAATCAGCCATCGCCGCCGCCGCAAGGCGGGCGTCGTCCGCCGACAGACTGTCAGCGGCGACCGCCGGCTCGGTCGCGATCGCTTCAAGCGCTGCAAGGCGCTGCGATGAATTCTGCGACCGCAGCCGCGGCGCGGCCATGGCGCTGAACCTGGCGATTGCGTCGGCGCGCGTCTGGTCATGGCGCCAGGCGGCGCCGAGCGCGCGCGCCGCGCCGCTGACGTCGCCGCGGGCGATCCGCCGATCGGCGAGCGCGATGTTGAGCGCGGAGATCGACGCTGAAAGCGGCGATGCTGCGACCGCTTCGGCGGCGTCGGATTCGAACGCGGCTGTCTTTTCAGGGGGTGTCGCCTCCTCAAACCGCGCGCTTAGCGCGCGCAACGCTTCCGCGCGAGGCGGACCGGGCCTCGCGCCGAGCGCGGCAAGCGCTTCGGCGCCCGCCTCGGATGGATCGGCGACTGCGCGCACAAAGCGGCCCGCGTCAGTTTCGACCGCGCCGTCGCCAAGGTCCAGAAGCTCATTCGCCGCCGCCTCGTCGGCGCCGACGGAATGGACGGCGAGCGCTTCGGCGATCGGCTGGCGCAAGGGTTGCGGCAGCGCGGATAAAATCTTCAGCGACCCGGCTGACAGCGGACGCCCGGCGCCGTGCAGCGCGTTGGCGGTTTCGAGAATGAAGGCGTAGAGCGGCCCGCAGGCGCGATACTTATGAATGGCGGCGATATTATTCGCGTCCGCGCCGCCCGCCAGCATGGCGAGGCCGGCAATGCCGGCAGACTCGGCGCCGGGGCGGGAGGCGACGATCGCGTGCGCCTCCTCGGCGAAACCGACGACGAGATAGGCGCGCGCGAGAAGAAGCTCGGCGCCGGCGCGGGCCTCCCCGCTTTCCGACAAGAGGCTCGCGCGCAGCCCGTCGAGCGCCTGCGCCTTTTCCGGGCCTAGCCGCTCTACGGTCCGGGTCAGCATCGCGAGCGACAGACAGCCGCCGAGTTCGGCGTCACGCAATCCGGGCGGCGCGGCCTCAGCCGCTTCGGTTTCCGGCGCCCCGCGCACCGCGATCGCGCCGCCCGCGCCCGCCGCCTCAAGGCGCCGGGCAAGCTCGGCGCGCGCGCGCGCCACCGCTTCGGCGTCAGCGTCGCCCGCGGCGCGCGCCGGACCCGTCGCAATCATCAGGGCGGCGAAAAAACGGAGCAGCGCGCGCATCAGGCGGCCTCTTTCTTGATCTGCTTCAGGGCTTCTTCGATTTCGCTGAAGCTCGGGCGCGACGGACGGGGGATGTTCCGGCGCCCGACTTCGACGCACATTTTTGGTTCATGCATCTGCAGGCTGGCGACGATCGTTTCGCGAATGAGCAAGTAGAAGCGATGGTCCTGCGCGTGCACCGCCGCGATCCGGTCGGCGAAGGGACCGACAAGGCCGTAGGCGAGAAAAACGCCGAGAAACGTGCCGACCAGCGCGCCGCCGATCATCTGCCCCAGAACTTCCGGCGGCTTGTCGATCGAGGCCATCGTCTTGATGACGCCGAGAACCGCCGCGACGATGCCGAGCGCCGGCAGGCCGTCGGCCATCTTCTGCAAGGCGTGCGCGCCCGCGCCCTCCTCATGCGACATCGCTTCGAGCTGCTTTTCTAGAAGCTCCTCCACCTGGTGCGGGTTGTTGAAGTTCATCAGGATGGAACGGATGGTGTCGCAGATGATCTCAACCGCCTCGTGGTCTTTCAGGATTTTCGGGTAGCGCGCGAAGATCGTCGAGCTTTCAGGATTTTCGATGTGCGATTCGACGCGAAGCGCGCTTTCGCGGGCAAGGCGCAAGAGTTCGAACATCAGGCAAAGAACATCCTGATAATCCTGCCGCTTCCATTTCGGCCCGCGGATCGCCTTGCCGATGTCGCCAAGCGTCGCCATCACCGTCGCGACATCGTTGCCGACGAGGAACGACCCGATCGCCGCTCCGCCGATGATCATCATCTCATAGGGAAGGGAATGGAGAATGATCTCAAGCTTGCCGCCGGCGATGAGATAGCCGCCGAACACCATGCCGAGCGTAATCGCGATTCCTGCAAGACTTGTCATGACGCATCCGCCATCAATACGGTTATTTTGTAAGCTTTTTCCGGCGGCAGCGCGCCGAGGATCGCCGACGCGTTCTCGCTGTTCATCGACAGAAGAAGACTTGCGGCGAAGGACGGGTCCATGCCGCCGACGATGCCGCCGGCGAGATCTGGCTTCATCTTTTCGTAGAGCGCGGCGACTCTTTTCGCCGCGGCGTGCTCGTCGTCGGCGGCCTGCATCGCCGCGGCCGAATACGCCTCCCCGGCCTTCTCATAGGCGTCGATGCGTTCATTCACATGCTGCAAGGCCGCGGCGCGCGTGCGGTCTGTTTCGGCTTGCGCGGCCTTCGCCGCCTGCAAGCGCTCCGCCTGCTGAATAAGCTCTTCGGCGAAAGCGCCGTTTACGCAGACCTCTTCCGGCGGCGCAGCCGCTTCGGCTTCGACCGTGCGCGCGGCGAGAACCGCGGCGCGCCCGGCGAAGGCGCTCATGAACACGGCGCCGAGGATGACTAGCGAACCTGCGCGCATGGGATCAGGCGGCCAATCCCGGCCGAGACGGCGCGCGGGAGGGGTTGATCGCGCGGCAGGCGGCCTCGGCCTCCAGCCAGACGCCGTCGAGCGCTTTTCGCCGCGCATCTTCAATATCGAGCGCCGCGGCCTCCGCCGCTTCCGACATCGCGTCAAGCAGGCGTTCAAGCTCCGGCGCGACGCGTTCAGCGTCCTCGACGAGGCGGCGCAGGCGCGCTTCGCCGTCCTGATTGACGCGCTTTGCCTGTTCAAGCGTCAGGCGCGTCTGGTCGAGCATTTCCGACATCGACGCGACCGTCGCGCCGAAGCCGCTGCGCACGTCGTTCAGCTTCTTCAGCCGCTCGCTGAGGACGAAGCAGTATATGCCGGCGGCGACGGACGCGGCGAGCAGCGTGAAGTCGACGATCATTTGCATGGCGCTCTCAACTCAGGATGAAGTCGGTGATCAGCACGGCGTTGACCGGCGCCGGATCGACGATGAAGGCGATGCGCCGCGCGATCTGCTCGCGGATGCGCGCCATCGCCGCCGGATCTTCAAGCGCCGTGACCGGCACGGCGCGCAGATAGCTTGTCAGAATGTCGATGATCCGCAGCTCGCTCTCCATGAAAGCGAGTTCGCTTTCCGGCGTCGTTTCGACGGCGAGGATCACCTT
>DNZB01000057.1:0-1109 GCA_003506635.1 Parvularcula sp. | reverse complement strand
CCCTGCGTCTTCCGTCTTTTTCTCGCCGTCCTTCTTGTCATGACCGCCCTTCTTGTCATGACCTTCTTTCGCGGATTTTTCGGCGGCGTGCTTTTTTTCCGGCGCTTTTTTGTCCGTGTGCGGCTTGTCGCCGCTTTCGGCTTCCGCCTGCTCGCCGCTTGCAGCCGTCGGCGACGCGAAGAGCGATGATGGCGTCAGCATGTAGCCCGCCGCGCCGGCCGCGCCGCAACAGGCGGCCGCCGCAAGCGCGATCGGCAAGAAGCGCGGCTTTTGAGCGGGCGCATCGCCGGCTTCGCCTGACGCTTCTTCCTCTTTCGGTTTTTTCGGCTTGGACATGATCGGGGTCGCCTTCGGATTGCGGATATCGCAATTCTAGGTGAACGATTAATTAAGCCTCTCCGCCTAATTGTCGGCGTCGCCGCGGGCGATCCATGCGCCGCGGCCGATTTGAGCGCCGGAGACCCTTGTGCAATTTGTCGATGCGTGGCGTTCGCTCCCCGTGCGCGGCAAGGCGGCCGCCGTGGGCGCGTTCCTCGTCATCTTGTTGATGCTCAGCCTCCTTGGCCGCGCAGCGTCAACGCCGTCGATGGCGCTTCTCTATTCGGGACTCGATCCGTCCGCTTCGGGAGAAATCCTCGAAGCGCTCGAAGCGATGGACGTTCCGTCCGACGTCCGCGGCGACGCGATCTATGTCCCGGAAACGAAGCGCGATGCGACGCGCATGGCGCTCGCGCGCGACGGCTTGCCGCGGCAGAGCCAGGCGGGTTTTGAAATTCTCGACGAACTCAGCGGCTTTTCGACATCGACGGACATGTTTGACGCCGCCTATTGGCGCGCCAAGGAGGGCGAGCTTGCGCGCACCATTCTCGCCGAGCGCGGCGTCAGATCGGCCCGCGTGCACATCGCCGTGCCAAAGCGTTCCGCCTTCACGCGCGACAAGATCGCGCCGAGCGCCGTCGTCACCGCCGAGATGAGCCGCGGCCGTCTCGACGCCAAGCGCGCGGAGGCGATGCGCCTTCTTGTCGCGCTGGCGACGCCGGGCCTCGCGCCGGAGCAGGTCGCGGTCCTCGATGCTGCGGGCGGCGTCGTCCTCGCGCCCGGCGGCGGCG
>DNZB01000322.1 GCA_003506635.1 Parvularcula sp. | reverse complement strand
TGTTGCGCCTCAAACCGCTTGACGAACCCGGCGTCGAACCCGGCCCGCGCGAAGTCGGCACGCTTCTCCACCGCGTGTTCGAGCGCGCAGCGGCGGCCGCGGAAACGCCGACGTTCGAAGCTCTTCAGTCGTTGCTCGACGAGGAGGCCGCGCGCGCAGGGCTTGCCGGCGCGGACCGCGCTTTCTGGTCGGCAGGGCTTGATGAAGCGCTGCGCTGGTTCGCAGAATTCGATCGCGGCCAGCGCGCGCAAGGCCGATGCTTCGTCGAGAGCCAGGGCGCGTTGACGCTTCAGGGCGTCGATCCCCCTTTCACGCTGACCGCCCGCGCCGACCGCATCGATGTTCTCGAGAGCGGAGCGGCGGCGATTTTCGACTACAAGCTTGCAACCCTGCCGACCGACATGCAGGACAAGACGAATTTTTCCCCGCAATTGCCGCTGACGGCGGCGATCCTCGCCGCGGGCGGCTTCGCCTCCATCCCCGCGCGCGGCGTCGAGGCCTACCGCTATTTGCGCATCACGGGCCGCACGGGAGACGCCGACAAAGATGAATTCGGCCGCCGCGGCGCCGACGCAGGACAAGCGATGCGCGAAGCGGAAGACGCGCTGCGCAAGTGGATCGCGCGCTTCGACGATCCCGAGAGCGCCTATCTCAGCAAACCGCGTGCGAAATTCATCAAGCGCGGCGGGCGCGACAACGCCGAGCTCGACACCGACTATGACCAGCTGGCGCGGCGGCGCGAATGGACGGCGAGCGAAGACGCCGAGGGAGACGGCGAATGAGCGGGGCCGAGGCGATCACGGAAACAACGAGGCGCCAACGCCGCGCCGCGAGCCCCTCCCTCTCGGCATTCGTGCCGGCGAACGCCGGCGCCGGGAAGACGCGCGTTCTGACAAACCGCGTCGCGCGCCTTCTGCTCGCCGGCGCGGCCCCGGCGGCGATCCTATGCATCACGTTCACCAAGGCGGCGGCGGCGGAAATGGCGGACCGCCTGTTCAAATTGCTGGGCGGCTTTGCGCTCGCCGATGATGCAATGCTCGCCGCGGCGCTGCAGGACCTTGACGGCGACAAGACGCGCGCGCGCACGCCCGCCGAACTCGCCGAGGCGCGGCGGCTTTTTGCGCGCGCGCTCGAAACGCCGGGCGGCCTTAAAATCCAGACCATCCATTCCTTCTGCGAGAGCGTCCTGAAGCGCTTTCCGCTGGAAGCCGGCGTCGCGCCCGGCTTTTCGGTCATCGACGCGCTGGAAGCGGCGCGCCTTGCGCGGGAGGCGGTCGCGCGGGTTGCGGTTGAGTCGGCGGACGACGCGGCGTTCCGGCATCTCCTGACGCGCATGAACGGCGGCGCCTTGCGCGCGCTGATCGAGACTGCGGCGACCGGGCGGCGGCGCGACTTTCCTGAAGACCCGGCCGGCTGGCGCGCCTTACGGGAAGCGGCGCAGCGCACGCTGGGCGTCGGCGCGGAGGATACTGCGAGGGACCTGCTGCGAGACCTCGTGTCATTTCTTCCCGTCGATAAGCTTCGGCGCGCGGAGGCCGCGCTTAACGGCGACGGGGCGAATCCGAAAAAGCGCGCCGCCAACTTGCGCGCCTATTTCGACGCCGTGACAGAAGACGGGAAATACGAGGCGCTTTTCGCGTTTTTCTGTACGGATAAGGGAAAACCGCGAGACGAGATCGCGACGCAAGCGACCGACAAGATCGATCCGAACGTCAAGCCGTACCTTCAATCCGCGCAAAAGGATTTCGTCGCGCGTCTTCATCGGCTGCGGGCGGCGCAGGCCTTTGAAGACACCTCCGCGCTCTACGCCCTCCTGCAGCGCGTCCTCGCCGCCTATGCCGCGGCGAAGACCGCGCGCGCGGCGCTCGATTTCGACGATCTGATCGTACTGACGCGGCGCTTGTTGACCGGCGCGCAGTCGGCCGCCTGGGTGCTGTACAAGCTCGATCACGGGCTTGACCATATCCTCCTCGATGAGGCGCAGGACACCAGCCCCGACGCCTGGGACGTGATCGAACGTCCGCTTGCCGAGTTTTTCGCCGGGACGGGCGCGCGCGAGGCGGCGCGTACGTTTTTCGCCGTCGGGGACAAGAAGCAGTCGATCTATTCCTTTCAGGGCGCAGACGCCAAACTGTTCGATGCGAAAGAGCAGGACCTCGGCAAGAAGATCGCCGCGGCGGCGGCGTATGAAAACCTGCCGCTCAACGCCTCCTTCCGGACGACGGCCCCGGTGCTGCAATTCGTTGACGCCCTGTTCGCGCGGCGCGCCGTCTGGGAAGGCGTCAGCGACGCGCAGCCCGAACATCTGTGCACGCGCGACGGGATGGCGGGCAGCGTCGAGATCTGGCCGCTCGTCCCGTTTGACGCGGGCGCGGCGGCGGCGGCCTGGGACGCGCCGTTCGACCAGACCTCCGCGACCAATCCGAAGCGCGTCCTCGCCGAAGCCGTCGCGGTACGGGTCGCCGGATGGCTGCGCGGCGGCGAAATCCTCGAATCGCAGGGGCGCCCCGTCGCGGCCGGCGACATCATGATCCTTGTCCAGAAGCGCGACGCCCTGTTCCACGAGATGATCCGCGCGCTCAGCCGGCGCGACGTTCCGGTCGCCGGCGCCGACCGCATGAAGCTCGTCGAGGATCAGGGCGTTCTCGACCTCCTTTCATATGCGCGCGCCGCGCTTTACGAAGGCGATGACCTGTCGCTCGCCGAAACGCTGAAAAGCCCGTTTTTCAATGTAAGCGAGGAAGACCTTTTCGAACTCGCGCATGGGCGCGAGGGGCGCTTGTGGGGCGCGCTTCAGGCGCGCGAGGAATGGCGCCCTGTCATGCGCGAGATATCGCGCGCCCGCGCGGTCGCGCTGAAAGAAGGCCCGGCGGCGTTTTTCATGCATGCGCTTGAGACCGGCGCGCCGTCCGGGTGGCGGCGCATCGCCGCGCGGCTAGGTCCCCCGTCGCGCGAGCCGATTGAGGAATTCCTGCGGCTCGCCCTCGATTTCGAGGCGTCGAACCCGCGCAGTCTGCGCCTGTTCCTTGACGCGGTCGCGGCGTCGGACGCCGAGGCCAACCGCGATTCGGCGCAAGCGGACGGCGGCGTCCGGGTGATGACCGCCCACAAGGCGAAAGGCCTTGAAGCGCCGATCGTCTTCATCCTCGACGCACATGCGCCGCCGAACACGAACGGCAAGGATTCCGTTTTCATTGCGAAGGGCGTGGATGGCGGGCGCCTGCCGCTGCTCGCGCTCGATCAGGGGAAATTCGCGCCCGCGATCGCCGCCGCCGCCGAAGACAGGAAGAAAGACGCCTGGGACGAATATCGCCGCCTTCTCTATGTCGCGGCGACCCGCGCGAGGGACCGGCTCTATGTTTGCGGCTGCCAGCGGGGAGGCAGAAAGTACCCGGAGACTTCTGAACCTCAGGCGCGAACCTGGCACGCGCTCGCTCTTGACGCGCTGGGGCCCGAGACCGAGGCCGGCGAAGAGCTTTTCGGCGGCAAGGTTCGGCGCATCGCATGCCCGCAGACTGTTCCGCCGAAAGGCGAGAGCGTGGGCCTGGCCGCGCCGCCGGACTTCAGCCTACCGGCGTTTCTCAGGGCGCCCGCGTCGGCCGAAACCCGGCCGCGCCGCCTGTCGCCCTCGGCGCTTGCGCCGGAGGAAGAGGATGCGTCCTACGCGCCGGGGCGCCGCGAGGATGCTTTCCTCCGTGGGCGGATTTTGCACCGGCTCCTTGAGCTTCTCCCCGCGGTCGCTCCGGCGGGGCGTGCGGCGGCGTCCTTGCGGCTGGCGCGCCGCATGGGCGCGGGGCTTTCGGACGAAAGGATCGCTGCGCTTATCGCCGAGGCGCAGCGCGTTCTTGACGATCCGCAATTCGCCCCCGTCTTCGCGCCCGCCGGCCTTGCCGAGGCCGCCATCGGCGGCGCGACGCGGGGCCTTGCCCTTTCGGGCCAGATCGACCGCCTGGTGATCCTCAAGGACCGCATCCTCCTCGTCGATTACAAGACAAACCGCCCGCCGCCGGCGCGGGTCGAGGATGTCGCCCCCGGCTATCTCGCGCAGCTGGCCGCCTATCGCGCGCTGCTTCAGGAAATCTATCCCGGCCGTCCGGTCGAGGCGGCGCTTCTTTGGACCTATGACGCCCGGTTGATGCCGGTCCCGACGGACGCTCTCGACAACGCGCAACGCTTGACGCTTGCGTGAAGGGCCGTTGATCCCGCGCGCGGCGCCCTTATGTTACCGCGGACAGCAACGGCCGCAGTCCGGCCCCTTCGAGGAATTCCATGGCTACCAGGCCCGTCACCGACCAGTCATTCGCCAGCGATGTTCTCCAGTCCGACAAGCCGGTGCTCGTCGATTTCTGGGCCCCGTGGTGCGGGCCCTGCAAACAGATCGGCCCGGCGCTCGAAGAATTGTCGGCGGATTTCGCAAATGAATTGACGATCGCCAAGGTCAATATCGACGACAATCCTGAAACGCCCGGGCGGCTCGGCGTGCGCGGCATCCCGACGCTGATGATTTTCAAGGGCGGCAAACTGATCGCGACGAAAGTCGGCGCTGCGCCGAAATCGGCCCTCGCCGCCTGGATCAGAAGCGAGCTTGGCGCGCCGGCGAAGACGGCCTGAGCGACCTTCTCACGTAAATTTGGCCTGCAGCGGGTGCAGGTGTAGACTTCCTTCCTCGGAGACGGGGAGGGGAGCGACTCCATGGCCCAAAAATCATTGCTGCCGGCGTTGGCCGTCGCAGCGGCCCTCGCCGCCTGCGGCGAGCCGAAGAAAGCCGACGCCGCGGCGGACGACGAGGGCTGGGTCGAATTGTCGGAGGAAGACGGCGCCGCGCTAGCGCGTGAAGCGCTGGCTGCGCTTGACGCCCCGACCGACGCGCGCCCGGGCGCTGAGATCGCGGCGGCGATCGACGCCTACCGGAACGGCGCCGCCGCAAGCGCTTACTTCAACGCCGCGGGCTTTCCCTACCGTCCGTCCGAATACGGACAAATCACCAACCTGCCCGGAAACGCGGCCGCCGACGGCATCACCGGCGCCGCCGGATATGTCCTCGACGCGGCGGACGGGCCGTTCAAATCGGTGCTCGTTTCCTATCTGGTGTTTGACGACCCGGCGAACGCCGCCGCTTTCCGCGACAAGCTCGACCGCAATTTCTACCAGTCAGTGGTTGAACCGCACATCTTTGAACTCACCGGCGCGGAAGAAACGCCGATCGAGGTGCGCTGCGTCTACGTCCCCGCGTCCGACAACAGCGTCAATTGCCATCACATGGGCCCTTACGGCCGCATCGTTGCGGTCACGCTGTTCGCCGGCGGACCGCCGGTCAGCTTCGCGGGCGGCAAGCCGGCGATCGAACTGATCTTTGACGACGCCTCGTCCGAACAGCGGATCATCGGAGCGATCGAGGAGACGGCCGCCTATCTCTTCGACGCCGCGCGACCCTGACGCTACGCGTTGTCGCGCAGCACCTCGCCCGCGAGATAAAGCGAGCCGCAGATGAGGACCCGCGCCGGACCGGCGGCCGCGGCACGCTTCGCGGCTTCGATGAGCGACCCGCAGGAAAAAGCGGAAATTCCGGCGCGCGCGGCCGCTGCGGCGACATCGTCCGGCGTACGCGCGCCCGAATGATCGGCCTGAACCGCAAGGACGCTCGCGGCGAGCCCGGAAAAGGCGGCGAAAAAGCCGTCAATGTCCTTGTTCTCCTGCATCCCCGTGATGAGGATCAGGGGCCGCGAGTTCTTCTCCTCCATATCGGCGAGCGCCAGACTGAGGGCGCGCGCCGCATGCGGATTATGACCGCCGTCGAGCCACAGCTCGCCGCCGGCGCCCAGCGCCTTGACCAGCGGCCCTGACTTCAGGCGCTGAAGGCGCGCCGGCCAGCGCGCGCCTTGCAGCCCGGCCGAGAGGATTTCATCCGTAAACGACAGACCGGCGGCGCGGACGCACGCGACCGCGAGCCCTGCGTTCATGAACTGGTGCGCCCCGATGAGCCGCGGCGGCGCGAGGTCTGACAGCCCCAGTTCGTCCTGATAGATGAGCCGCCCGTTTTCGGTCCACGAAGTCCAGGCAGAGCCAAAAGCGAAAAGCGGCGCGCGCAGGCGCGCCGCCGCGCGCTCGAAGACCGCCATCGCCTCGGCGCTTTGCGGACCGATGACCGCGGGCGCGGCGCTTCTGAAAATCCCCGCCTTTTCGGCCGCGATGGCCGCGAGCGTGTCGCCGAGGAAGTTCTGATGGTCGAGCGCGATCGGCGTCACCGCGGCGGCGAGCGGGCGATCGATGACATTCGTCGCGTCAAGCCGCCCGCCAAGCCCGACCTCGAGAACGAGATAATCGGCGGGCGTTTCAGCGAAGGCGATGAAGGCCGCGCACGTGATCGTTTCAAAGAGAGTGAGGTCGTCGGCGCCCGCCGCCTCGTCGACGCGCCGGATCGCGGCGATGAAGGCCGCGTCCGCGATCTCGGCGCCCGCCAGCGTTATCCGCTCGGCGTAGCGCACAAGATGGGGCGAGGTGAAGGCGTGAACCCTTGCGCCGGAAGCCTCGAGGATCGCGCGGACGTAAGCGCAGGTCGACCCCTTGCCGTTGGTGCCGGCGACATGAAAGACCGGCGGCGTCCGGCGATGCGGCGCGCCGAGGCGATCAAGCGTCCTTTCGACGCGCGAAAGGCCGAGATCGATGAGCGCCGGGCGGCGCACGGCGACCTGTTCCAGCACCGCAGCGACGGGATCCAACGGGCGGTCTTTCGTTATTCAGCCGCGGCGCGCGAGAGGCCGTCGGCCTGCTCGCCCGCTTTCGTCAGCACCCGGATCAACCGGGCGAGCGCCGCCTTCAGCTCCGCGCGCGGGACGACGAGATCGACCATGCCCTTGTCCTTCAGGAACTCGGCGCGCTGGAAGCCTTCGGGCAGCTTTTCGCGGATCGTCTGTTCGATGACGCGCGGGCCCGCGAAACCGATGAGGGCGCCCGGCTCAGCGATATGAATGTCGCCAAGCATCGCGAACGACGCGGTGACCCCGCCCGTCGTCGGATGCGTGAGAACGACGATGTAGGGGAGTCGCGCTTCGCGCATCATCTGCACCGCGATCGTCGTGCGCGGCATCTGCATCAGCGAGAGAATGCCTTCCTGCATGCGCGCCCCGCCCGAGGCGGTGAACGCGATCAGCGGCGCGCGCCGTTCGACGGCGGTTTCCGCCGCGCGGATCATCGTCTCGCCGAGCGCCATGCCCATAGAACCGCCCATGAACTCGAAGTCCTGAACGGCGGCGACGGCGGTCATGCCCTCGATCGCGCCGACGGCGGCGGTCATCGCGTCAGGGCGCCCCGTCTTGCGGCGATATTCCTTGAGGCGGTCGATGTATTTTTTTTCGTCCCGGAAGCCGAGCGGGTCTTCCGGCGGCGGCGGCACGTCAATGACCGCATAGCGGGCCTCGTCGAAAATCATTTTGAGGCGTTCTTCGACCGGCTGCTTCAGATGATGGCCGCAGCCGGCGCAGACATTGAGCGCGGCTTCGAGGTCCTTGCCGAACAGCATTTCGCCGCAGCCGGGACATTTGACCCAGAGCGAATCCGCCGCGTCGTCGGGCTTTCGGAACATCGCCTTGATGCCAGGCGGGGTGAGGTTTGAGAGCCAGCTCATCCGTCGTCTCCTTCGGGCGCCGTCAAAGGCGGGCGCGCCGGACAGCCGCAGAAAGCTCGCGCGTCAGCGCAAGCACCGCCTCAACGGCACTATCGGCCCCGCCGTTCGTCCGCTCAACCCCGGCCGGGCCTTTTGCCGCGCACAGAGTCGCGGCGAGCTGGTCGACGAGCGCCGAACCGACGACGACAAGATCGGCGATGCGGGCGGTCGCCGCCGCCGCTTCGGGCGTCTTGATGCCGAAGCCGACCCCGACGGGCAGGCGCGCGGCGTTTTTGATCCGCGCGACCGCCTGATCGACATCGCCGCGCGCGCCGGTCCCGGCGCCCGTCACCCCCGCGACCGAGACATAATAAACAAAGCCGGAAATATTCGTCAGCACCACCCGCAGACGCGCATCATCACTCGTCGGCGTCGCGAGGCGGATGAAGTCGAGGCCCGCTGCGCGCGCCGGCAGGCATAGCTCTGCATCCTCCTCCGGCGGCAGATCGACGATGATGAGGCCATCGACCCCCGCAGCCGCTGCGTCTTTCAGAAAACGATCGACGCCATAAGCGTAAAAAGGGTTGTAATAGCCCATCAGAACGAGCGGCGTCCGGTCGTCTCCTTCTCGAAACGAACGAACCATCGAAAGCGTTTTGGCGAGCGTCTGGCCGGCGTCGAGGGCTCTGAGGCCCGCTGCCTGGATCGCCGGGCCATCGGCCATCGGATCGGTGAAAGCAACGCCAAGCTCGATAAGGTCGGCGCCGGCGCCCGGCAGCGCCTTCAAGAGCGCTAGGCTGCGCGCAAAATCCGGGTCCCCGCCCATGATGAAGGGCGCAAAACCTGACCGCCCCTCGCGGGCAAGCGCGTCAAACAGGCGGGCGATGCGGGTCAAAGAGCCTCAAAAGGAAAGAGGCCCTACCTACAGCGCCCGCCCGCTGTTGCAAGCGTCAGGCGCGGACGTAAATCCGGACGCCGTCATAATTCCGGTAGTGCCGGCGCAGTTCACGATCATAGGAAAGGCGCAAGCGCGGCGCGCGCCAGTCGCCGCGGCGGCGCTCATACCGATCGGGCTGGTAATAGAACGCCGCGCGCGGGCAGACCGTGACCGCGCGGTCGCGGCGGGATTCGCGGCGGTCGTACCGGTCCTCGCGGACGTCGCGGCGGCTGTAGTCATACCGCTCGTCGCGGCGCGATTCGCGTGCGTCGCGCCAGTCTTCCCGCACATCGGAACAGCGCGCGCGGTCGAGGCGCCATTCGCCGGCGAAGGCCGGCGCGGCGCCGAGAATGAGACCAGCGCCGAAAAGGGCGGCGGCGGCTTTTTTGGCGAATGACTTCATAAGGACCTCCACGAAGCGGCCCCCGTTGAGCCGCCATACCCTCGTGAAACGCGGGCGCTGCGTTTTTTCCGCCGGTCCCCGCGAAGGTCATTTCGGGGTCGTTTTGCGGCAAAACGGCGCCGTCAGCCCGCCGCCGCCGCAAAATCCGCGGCGCGCGCCGGCAGCCACAGGCCCAGCGCATCAGCGATGATCTTCTTTTGCGCGGGCGTCAGCCCGCCCTCGCTTTCAAGGTCGGCGATGAGGCGGTCGACGCTGTCGACGCCGGCGATCATGCCCGCGCCGCCGCCTGACGCGCCGTCAAGGCGCATCAAGGCGCCGTCGCGCTTCCACGGGGCCCATTCCGGCCGCTCGCCGTCAACAGGAACGCCGTTCGGATCGCCGTCGCGGGCAAAGGCGGCCCAGTAGCCGCCCATCTGCCGGGACAGCGCTTCGCGCTCTTCCGCGCTTGCCTTTGTCCACATGACCGGATCGAGGCGGCCGAGCAGCTGGAAGCGGTTCATCACGAACGGGATTTCGATCGCGTGCGCCGCGCCGAGAAGTTTCTTGAGATCCGTCCACAAGAACCGTCCGCCCTCGTCCCAGTCGAAGCGATAAGCGTAGACAGGAGCGTGACCGGCGCCGGTCATCAAGGCCGCAGGCTCGTCGACGGAGCGGATGCGCCACAGCCGGCTCTGATAATCGGCGAGGCGGTCATAGAAATGCGCGTCCTTCGCGGTGAAGAACACGCCGAACGTCCGGTTGACGAGGCGCGGATCGACCATCTGGAAGAGTTTCATTTCATCGCGATTGGTCCCGGTGATGACCGGCGCGGCGTTGAACGTCGCGGCGTCAGCGAGCGCGGCGCGCAATCCCGCCTCGGGCAGCGCGACGCCGTCGGCGATCATGCGCGGCATGCTGGCGAAACCGCCCGAGTCGAGTTCGTAGACCGCGAACAGCTTGTCGAGCGGAACGGCGCGCAAGGCGGCCGCATCGCGCGCGCCAAGACGCTCGCCGATCGCGCGGGCCGGGTTGATGTCCGGCCCGCCGCCATTCTCGGCTTCGGCGGCGGCGACGGAATCGAACAGTCCCGACTGGATGATCGCCCGATGAAAGAGCCCTTTTGCGCGCGGGCTCGCCAGCAGCCCGGCGACATTGTGCCCGCCCGCGCTCTCCCCGAAGATCGTCACGCGCGACGCGTCGCCGCCGAAGGCGCCGGCGTTCGCCTTCACCCATTCAAGCGCGGCGGCGAGGTCGAGAAGCGCGAACGAGGCCGCCTTGTCCTCCGGCGTTTCGGCGGCGTCGCGGATTGCTTCGTGGGCGAACCATCCAAGCGGCCCCAGCCGGTATTGAACGACGACGACGAGAACATTTTCGTTCGCCGCGAGGTTCGAGGGATCATATTGTCTCGCCGACCCCCAGACATTGCCGCCGCCATGGATAAAAACCATCACCGGCGTCGCCTTCGGGTCGGCGTTCGCCGGCGCATAGACGTCGAGATAAAGACAATCCTCCGCGCCGAGCAGCGTTCCGGGCGCATGGCCCTCATCGGCGTTGAAGACATTGCTGATCTGCGGGCAGATCGCGGCCGGCGCGACCGCTTCGCGCAGGCCGGACCAGGGGGCCGGCGCCCGCGGCGCCCGCCAGCGCAAGTCCCCGACCGGCGGCGCGGCGAAGGGAAGACCGCGCCAGATCTTGACGCCGTTTTCCGCGGTGAAGCCGACAACGTCGCCTTGCGCCGTCGCGCGCTGCGTTCCCGGATCGGCCGCCGGCAAGGGCGCCGGCGCGGGCGTCCGGCCGCAGGCGGCGAAAAGCGCCGCCGTAGCGATAATGAGGAAACGCATGGATGACCCCTCCGCCGCAAAGGGGCGGGAGAGTGCTTGACCCGCCTTGCAAAGTCCACACATCAAGCCAGCGTGAGAGCGGCCTTCCAGCCGTCCGCGCATCCCGCTATCACCGCCCGCGATGACGCTCGCCATTTCCGCCCGGGGCCTTCAAAAGACCTACGCCGC